>NZ_JAJNRD010000043.1:0-10671 GCF_022228055.1 Halorhodospira sp. 9621 | reverse complement strand
GCCGCTCAATGCCATCACGGGATTCTTGGATCAGTTGGCGCACTCCGAGCTGGACCCGCGGCAGCATCACCATGTGGAGCTTTGCCAAGCCGGAAGCCATACCCTGCTCGGGCTCATCGACACCGTCCTGGAGCTCTCGCGGCTGGAAGCCGGCCGAGTTCAGCTGAGCGAGGAGGATTTCGATCTGCGCGCGTTCATGGATACCCAGCTGGGGCTTCTCGTGCCGCTGGCCGAGCAGAAGGGCCTGCACCTGGAGTGGTCTTCAGGCACCGAAGCCCCATTCCGGGTCCATGGCGATCCGGTGCGCCTCGGTCAGGTGCTCTACAACCTGGTCAGCAACGCGCTGCGCTTCACCGAATCGGGCCATATCCGCGTTCACGTAGAGCGCGGTTCATCCGAGCATGAACTCGCCTTCACCGTCACGGACACCGGAGCCGGCATCCCGGAGGAAGACCAGCCGCACATCTTCGAGGCGTTCCGGCAGGCTGGTCCTGCGCTCGCCCGCAAGGAAGGCAGCGGCCTGGGGCTGAAGGTCTGCAAAGAGCTGGTGGAGCTGATGGGTGGGCGCATCTCGGTCGAGAGCCAGCCCAGCCACGGAACGAGGTTCCGCTTCACGGTGGCGATGCCACCAGCCACCTCCGCCACCCCGTTGCTATACACCCCCGAAGAGGCCGAAGTTGATACAAGCGCGCCGGTGGGGACTGGGCTGCGCGTTCTCGTCGCCGAAGATGAGCCGACCAACGCACTACTCGTGAACAACCTGCTCGAACAGGCTGGCTGCGCACAGATCACCTGCGTGCAAAATGGCCGCGAGGCCATCGAGCACTGGCAGCAAGCGAGCCCCGACCTCGTCCTGCTCGACCTTCAAATGCCCGAGCTGGATGGCCGTGAGGCACTGCGCATAATCCGTTCACAAGAGGCGGAACACGCCCTGGCGCGCACGCCCATCGCCCTGATCACCGCCCATGCCCTGGAGCACTTCCAACAGGAGTGCTTCGGCCTCGGCTGCGATGCCTATCTGAACAAACCGCTCGAGCGCAAGGAACTCTGGCTCTTGCTGGCCAGGATTGTTAGCGGCCCCCTAGGCTGACCCCAGCTGGCCAACAGAGTTGACCCACCCTCGGAAGGCGGGCCCGCCCTACGGGGTAACAAAGCAAAACCGGTAAAAATACGGCGCCTCAGACCCGATCAAACGATGGCCAGCGGCCGCGGTCCGTCCGGCGGCGGAAAGAGTTCTTCGAGTTCCGTGCGCTGCGCTTCGGTCAGGGTGATCTCGAGCGCGGCGCGGTTTTCGAGAACGCGCTCCGGCGTTCGCGTCTTCGGGATCGCAATCGCATCGCCCTGATCCACCAACCAGGCCAGCGCCGCCTGGGCGGCCGTCATGCCGTGACGCTCCGCAAAGCCCACGAGGCGACGGTCGTTCAGCAGCCCGCCCTGCCCGAGCGGGCAGTAAGCCATGACCGGGATGCCGCGCTGGCGCAACCACGGCAGCGTGTCCCAGTCGATACCCCGCTCGCCAAGGTGATAGAGCAGCTGATTCGCGGCGACCGCGCCCCCGCCGGGCACCCCCCAGAGTTCCTGCAGGTCAGTCGCATCGAGGTTACTCACGCCCCAGTGGCGAATGCAGCCCGCGCGCTGCAAATCCTGGAATCCGGCCACCGCCTCCCCCAACGAGGCGCCGCCGCGCCAGTGCAGCAGGTAGAGATCGATCCGATCCGTGCCCAGACGCTCGAGACTCTGCTGACACGAGCGGACCACGCCCTTGCGGCTTGCATTCCACGGGAAGACCTTGCTGACGATGAAGGCCTGATCCCGCCGCCCGGCCAGGGCCTCGCCCACCACCCGCTCGGCACCGCCGTCGCCATACATCTCAGCGGTATCGATCAGGGTCAGCCCGGCATCCAGCCCGGCCTGCAGCGCCGCGACCTCGGCCGCGCGCTCGCTTGGGCGCTCACCCATGCGCCAGGTCCCCTGGCCGAGGGCCGGAACCCGCTCTCCGTCGGGTAAAACGACATGGCGCTGCATCTCACCTCCTTGCCCCTGGGTCGGCCAGGATTCCACAGAACCTGTGGAAAACCGTGTGGAGAAAGTCAGCTGAACCCGCTTCGCGAAGGCCTTCGAGGTCTATTGGACAAAGACTGTCCAGCTACAAACCAACCACAAATCAGCACCTTGCGAACACGCCTCCAGATGTCAGCGGCTTACGCGGGGTTCTCGCATCACCTGTGCAGAAATAACCGTGCTGGTCCTGCGTCGGGCGGGATTGTCAACCCATCCACCTTTACACGCCCGAAACGCGGAAGGATCGCACCCACTCCGACGGCGCGCGCCCTTTCTGCTCACAGCGGCGCGCAAGCTCCTCGGAAAGGCTCCTACTGTCGGGCACCACGATATACCCGGAGTCCCAATCACCGACCATCAGGCACTGCCGTTTCTCGACAAGGTACAGCGCCGCAAGCAGACAGATGCAGGCGTCGAGCCGGTCCTGATCGTGCTTGTGGGGGCCATCGAACTGCGCTGCGTCGTCCAACCATTGAACGATCCGGTTAAGTCTGCGCTCGCCGAGCGCACTCGACGTCAGCTGGCAGACGTGCCGCCAGTCGGCGATGGAAAAGTTCTTATTCCTCGGGTTGTACTTCGGCAGCCGACCTCCAGGACGCGGGTCCATTAGCGTCCAGCCAAGGGCGATCATGGTCAGCACCGGGTAGGTTTCGACCACCCACGTCCCCTTGAGCGGTGCAAGCGGGTCCGCCGGCCCACCGAAACGGGCGAGGAACCGCCATACCGGCGCATCCTTGCCGAACATCTTCGCCTTTGCGGTATTGGCCGGTTGCATCCCGCCATGCCGACGGCTGACCGGCGAACTCACAATGTTCTCCACCGGGCGCTGGCCCGACTTGTTCTCCACGATGGTGGGCTGGTCGAGCAACACCACCGTCGAATCCGGATTCTGCTGGGACTGCCACTCACGGATCGTGCGCTCCGCCTCGGGGTAGTCCACCCGCTGCGGCGGCCCGAGATCCTGGTATAACCCATCATCAGCGCGAACAGCACCAACCAAAGCACCGGAGTTGCTAGCACTCCAGGCAGAGTCGAACCCGACAACCAGCACGGTCATACCGCTCCTCCCACAACCTCGCTTGATCCTCCGACAGTCCGCTCCCCGTGTCGACGGGGCTACGGAACGCCTCGCTAAGCCCTCGGAGTCGCGCGTCTGCCGAACTGCTGGAAACCCCAGTGAACTGGGTGGGCCAGCGGTTCCGCGCCAAGGGAACGGCCTACCCCGGTGACAAGGCCTGGACGAGCAAGCCCACAGGCACCTCGGATTCAGCTGGCAGCAGGCATCAACTGCCAACCGGGCACCTGGGATGACTCAATCGCGTTATCGCCCCTCCCCTTCAGCGGTGAGTCGCCACCTACGGCGGTCCACCGACAGTCGTCGGCACGGCGCTTTTCGAAACCGATCATGGGAGTAGTAGATATGACCAAAAAGTCGGCCATGAGCCTCTTCAAGACCAAGGAAGCGGCTGAACTCTGCGGCTACAGCGAACGACACATGATCCGGATGAGACAGATGGGCGAAGGCCCGCCTTACCTTCGCTTCGGTGGGAAGGTGCTGTACCGCGAATGTGACCTAGAGGCGTGGCTTTGCTCGAAGCGAGTCGTGCCACCCCGAGAGGGGGAAGTGCTGAGTACGAGCAAAAAGGGAGAGTGACCACCCAAGACGACGAGGGGTGAGAGCACCGCCGAGGGCTTGCTCTCATCCCTCTTTTCTTGAACGAGGCCCCGGATTCAAGCATCCCAAGGGGAGCGCGCCCCGGATCCGCGGGTAGTAGTCGCATCCCTCACCGTACTCCAGCACGCCCCGCCGGGATGCCGCGCCGGGCTATGGCGCTCAGGAGTAGACGGTCTGTGGTCCTGAGCCACATTAATCACGCCAGCCAGCCCCGCAGGCGCTAACACTCGCAGCCTTCTCCAACCAAAAGAGGCCGTCCGCCCCCAAGGTTGCAGCTCGGCGCACCTCCAACTGTGTGCAACGTGCCGATGTGCGAAATCTGTGCGTAGTTTTGAGCCGACTTTTCTGGCGCGAAGAAGGGCCTGTGTAACTCCTTGTTTTTGGCGGAGAGGGAGGGATTCGAACCCCCGGAGGGCGCATGCCCTCACCCGATTTCAAGTCGCGTCCGCCGCGCCAAACCGCTCCTCCAAATCCCCTTGTCACACCTGCATTCCGCGTCCTTGATGGATATAGGTTCATGATTGTTATGAACTTCTAATACGACAACACCCGACGCTTGCGCCCAGGGGTGTACACTCCCTACTGTGACTTTCCTGTGACACGATTGAGAGAACCAGACCGTGAGCACATCCCTGACCGAGTCCCACCTCAAAGCCCTCACCCCGCCCGAGCGTGGCCGCCGACTGCTGTTCGATGAACATCGCGATGCACCCCGCGGCTTCGGTGTTCGGATCACGCCCAAGGGCAGCGTGGCCTTCGTGCTGCGCTACACCAACTCGTTCGGTAAGGACCGCCTTGTCACCATCGGCGAGCATGGCACTTGGACCCTGAGCGCCGCGCGCAAACGTGCCGCCGAGCTGCGCAAAGAGATCGATACCGGCGCAGATCCCCTTGATCGCCGCAGGACGGAGCGCAGCGAACCTACCGTGGCCGAGGTTGCCGAGCAATTCTGCAAAGACCACGTGGACAGCCTGCGCAGCTCCAAAGAGGTTCGGCGACTTTTCAATCTGCATATCGTCCCCGAGCTGGGAACATTGCGACTGAAAGATGTTCGCCGCGCGGATGTGATCAGCCTGGTAAGTCATATCGCCTCGGATCGGGGCCGACAAGCAAGCTTGGTTCTACAGTACACCAAAAGCATGTTCGCCTGGGCTGAAGATCGTGAGTTAATTGAGCTTAATCCAATTGCCACTCTCAAGGCAAGCAAAATCGGAAAGGAACTAGCCCCACGCAGGCGCCAACGTGTTCTTGATCGTGACGAATTGAAGGCACTGTGGAATGCTACCCCCTCTTGTGGCATCCAATGGATCACCCTCTCGGCACTGTGGATGATACTCCTCACCGGTCAACGCCCGGGCGAAGTCGCGGCTGCAGAATGGTCTGAAATCAACTTCCGGGAAAAAAACTGGGTGATCCCAGAAACCCGCCGCAGAAAGACTGAAACCGATCAAACTGTTCCTCTAACACCATTGATGCTCGATTTGCTTGGTAAGGTCGAAGAGTGGGCTGCAGGAAAACGCAGCGGCCGGTATGTCTTTGAAGTTGTTTACGGGAGATCACTTAACCCCAAGACACCCTCTCGCGCTGTTTTCAACGCAACCAACGCGTTAGGCAACAAAGTTCATCCGACCTGGGGGCATTGGACACCACATGATCTCAGGCGAACGGCCCGGACTGGAATGGCACGTGCCGGAGTCGATGAAACAGTCGCGGAGCTTGCCATCGGCCACACCCGAAAAGGCATCGTTGCCGTTTATGATCAGCACCGCTATGAGGACGAAAAGCGCAGAGCTTTAGAGGCTTGGGAGCACAACCTCCTCGAGCAAATAGAATACGAGAAACAGCCGAAACACCGAAATAATATATGATGCGATGGCCTATCAAAGAAAGGAACTTCCTTTCAAATAAGGCCATCGTAGATTTAAGGCCACGTCCCTTGCCAAGAGACTGAGTATTCGAGCCAGCCTGCCAAGATCTACGCCAAAAGAAGCATCACCCCAACCTCGTAACCGGACCCCACCTCCCGCTGACTCATGAGCTAGAGGAGACTGCGGATGCGCCCAAATGACCGCCTCTACCACCCGCTTCGCATCAACACATCCAAGTCACGCCGGGAGAGCACGCGCACGCACTCTCGCCAGACATCCTCCTCGGTATCGCGGGTCTGGTTGTAGCGCAGATCGAAGCCGTTGACCTTCTCCTGCTGCTCGATGTACTGCTGGATCTGCCTCTCCAACTCCTCCTCGTCCTCGATCCACTCATCCTCGATGGTGTCGGGAAGTGAGCCGAAGATGTCATAGCGATCGCGCATGCGCTCAGAGAGCCGGTTGTAGATCGTTTCATCAACCGTGCCCTGGTAGACCAGGTTGAGCATGTCCACATCCGAGCGGGTTTGGCCAAAACGCTTGATCCGCCCGATCCGCTGTTCCAGACGAACCGGGTTCCAGGGCAGATCCACGTTGATCAGCGTGCCGAGCTTTTGCAGGTTCAAGCCCTCACAAGCAGCATCCGTTGCCACCATCAGCCGCAGCGCCCGGTTCTGAACCTGCTGCTTGAGCGATTCCCGCTCTGCACTGCTCTCCTGATCACCGAGCAGGAGCAGGCTCTTACCGGCGCCGGCATAGAGCCCAACCGGTTGTGTGGGGTACAGCTGCGCGACCTGCCGGGCGATCCAGTGTGCGGTGTCGTAATACTGGCTGAAGATAATGCAGCCATGGTGCTCGGCCCACCCCTCGTTGACGAGATAATGGCGCACCGCAGCCGACTTGGGGTCCTCCCCGCGCATCGACTCGATGGCCTCAAGAAAACGCTCAAGCGCCTCGCGCTCGGCACCGGGCATCGCCGCTGTATCTGGGTCGAGGAGAGCCTCAAGATCCGCTTCGTCCTCCTCAGCCTCGGCAAGCTCCTCTTGCAGATGCAGTCCTTCAAGGAGCTTTCGCGCCGTGTTTTCGCCAGCGTAGATGCTCGAGCACAAGCGCTGGCGCAGCATGTTGACCATGAACCCTGCACCGCCAACGCGCTTGCCGTAGGCCTTCCCGAACTCTGCAGCGGCCTCGTAGGCCATCTGAAAGGACTCAGTCGTGAACAGCGCCTTGTCCTCGAACAGGGCTTGGTAGCCCGGCGTGTCCGAGACGGCCTCAACATTCGGGTGCAGGATCACTCCAACCCGGTCGAGAAGGCCCGCCTCCTCGAGTACGGTGCGCTTTCGCAGCACCACATGGCGCACCGCGGGGTTGTGGCGCTGAAAGAAGGTCGTGCCGTTACGCCGAGCGCGCAGGAGGTCTTCCAGGTCCTCGCGCAGATCCTGATCGATGGCCGTCAGCGAGTGATGGGTTTCGAAAGTCTGCTCATCCAAGCCAAGCTCGGTGCGGATGTTGTAGAACACGCGCCGGAAATCGCTCTCCTCCGAGCTATCGATGGGCGGCAGCGGCGAGCGCAGGTACTTCCAGGCCTGCTCCGGGTCCTCACATGGGTCTTCCCCCGTGAGAAGCGGAATCGCGTGATCGGGATAGCGCCACGGTGAGAGATCATGCCCAAGCACAAAGCGTGCGCCGCGATCGAGGATATCGAGCTGATCCCATAGATCCTCAACCTCGGTCTGCATCGGTGTGGCGGTGCCGAGCAGAACGTGCCGGGAGCGCCCGGCGGCTTCGAGCATAAAGCGCATCAACTCGTTCGGCCCACCTTTCTGGCCGATACCGCGGCGCCGGCGCGCCTTGTGTGACTCATCGAGGACCAGTGTGTCGAAGCGCATGCCCTCCAGGTACTCGCGCTCCTTGCTCGGGTAGGTGATCAACCCCGTGGAGATGATCCCTATGCGCAGGGGGCAGCGCTGGATCTGCTCAGCCCCGACCGGCGAGATGGGCCGCCCCTCCGGATCCACCCAAACCTTGATCTGGGAGTTCCAGCGGGCGATGGGAATGCCGAGCTTGTCCAGAAGCTCCGTTTGCCACTGCTCGGTCAGGGATTTCGGCGCCAGGATAGCCACTGCCTTCGCCCGCTGGTTCGCCCGGCGCTGCTGATCGCCGTGCAGGGTCAGCGCAAGCGTGGCCGTGGCCAACGAGAGCGTTTTGCCGAGTCCCACCTCATCGGCAACGAGCAATCGCACCGCCGAGAACCAGCGCAGGTGGTTCATCGCCTCACCGACGAAGGCCCGCTGCCATGGACTCAGGGAGAGCCCCTCGCGGTACATGGGGCTTTCGATCAGCGCCGCCGGCGCGACCTCGCCCTCATCCTCGATGGCCTCAAGCTCCACCTCAACGCGCTGGGAGCGGCGATGGATCTCCTTGAGCACCGTGTCCGGGAGCTCGACCGAGTTCCGCCAGAGATATTCGAACTCCTCCAGGACCCAACGCACCCCCTCCTCCGAGTGGTCTTCCCAGAGGATCTCGTAGTGCTGGCTCCAGCCGGCCCGGGTCTCGTTCATCGAGCCAATGAAGGCAAGCTGTCGGCCGTCATGCAGTTCGATCCAGCCAGCCTTCCCGTGGACGAAGCCGCACCGATCATCGGGGGCCACCCGGATTGCCCCTGGGCGCTGATCGAGGAAAGTCTGAAGGCGCTCGTAGCGGGGGCGATTAAGCAGCGCGTCAGTCTCGATCTGGGTATCCAGCTTACCGAGAAGGGCAGCCTCGCGGTTGCGTGCCGCCCCAGCGCTGCGCTTGGCCACGGCCAAGTCCTCGGGGCTGACATCGGAGTTGCAGACGATCCGCACCTCCTCGATGCCACTCAAGTCCTCACCGGCAATCTCGAACAAAGACGAGGTGAAGTAGCCCGCGATCCGATAGTAGCGCTTCGCCTGCCGCAGATACGGCAGCAATACGCCATCCCCGAGCTTCACCGTGCGAGTTGAGTGCCGCTCAATCTCTTTGTGGCTCATGCCTCATTCTCGGTGCTCGGGACAAGCATCCACACTCTTTTAAGCGGAATATCAGCCTGAAGTGCCTCCGGAAATGAATCATAAGCACGTTTGACTGCATCAATCAAATCATCGGCATCCCAGAGCTGAATCTGGAAAAACAATCGGCTGCGCTCACGATCCACCGTGCTCTTGAAACCACCCCACGCGACCACTAAACCATGTTCAGCGTTAAAGTTACTCATAGCCCCCTGGAGCTCTCGGACAACAGACTGCCCGATAGGGGCTTCACTAGATTTCACTTGGACGACCAACCGCGGGCGCCCAAACCCGAGCTCACCAGATCCTGCCACTATATCCACGCCATGGTCAGGGCCTTGGGGTGAGACATGGGTCTGATATCCGTAAGCACGCAAGACACCGTCTACAAGGTAGGTTAACTGGTGCCCCTTGAAGTGCCTCCCGATATGCGTGCGAATTTGATCCTGAGCCACCCCTTCTAGGTTACCCTCAAGTATACTGGCCTCTTCGTCTCCATCTTCGATCTCGGCCTGAATAGTGGAAAGGGTGGACTTTTCAAGAGCCTCGTTCTTGGATTCCAAAAAAGCCTGAATTCTTTTTTCGGCTTGATTGCGTTGAATCTTGCAAACGGTCATAAAAGCGCCGAGCGAGTAAAGCAGATCCTGATCAATAGCGCTCCGCGGGACCTCTTTTACCCATTCCACGGGGCGGGTATGCAACCTGGACACCTCGGGGTCTAGGTCCTTGCGGTGAGCATAGGCGCCCCGAACCCAACCCAAAACTACTGCCGAACGATGTTTGAGAGGCATAGCCACGAGATCACCGGGGGCCATTTCCCCGATAAACCGCCATATTTGACCAACCCAATTTCGTAGCCGGTTTGGGGAGTGTGGCGCACCATGATCACGCAGAAGACCTTCCAGCTCCTGCCGGGATTTGACTTGACTTAGATCAGGAAGATTTTCCCAGCCAATAATGGCCAGGTTTTGGCTGAGAGCCAATTGCTCACGCTCTCCATGCTTACCCGAACGCACCATCCAAAGTGCCATCCTGATTAACCTCCGAGACGATCGTTGCGGATCCGGTTCGCCACGACTTCCGCCGCCCGGGACTCCTCCGGGCGGCGGGTCGCGAGCATGTCACTGTGGTACTGTGCAACAGCGATCAGATGCTCGGCCTTGCGGTAGAAATCGCTGTCCAGACTCGACTTCATCTGATCGATCACTGCTTTCGGGTCGTTCTCGTTGAGAAGCTCCTGAACCGCGATCAGCACATGCCCGAGCGTGGTCCCGCCGAGCAGGCCCTCCAGCAGGTCCCGGGGGCGGAAATCGGCGGCGCCCTTGAGGCGGGCACCGTTCGGGGACCGCGAGGCCATCAACTCCGTGGAGTCGATCTGGAACGCCCGGGCGAAGTTCTGGTGGTTCTCCAGCTTAAACTGTCCCCCGGCCTCGATCGCGAGCAGGCGCAGGTAATAGCGCTCTGCGGCCGTCAGATCCTCGCGCCAGGTCTCGGCGCTCAGTTCCTGGAGCCGCTCCGGGATCAGGTGATCGTTCGCCACGCGCCGAGCGTAGGCCACGATCTCATCCACCGGCGTTTCCTCTCCCCGCTTGCGCGGCTGCATAGCCAGCGCCGTGACATCCTGGCCATCGAACTCGGTGTAGCCGGTGAGCACCTTCAGTGCTGCGGCGTAGCCAGCCATCTGGAGGTCCGCATCGTTGAAAACGGCGTGACCGTGGGCCTTCGCCTGTTCGTTGAGGTGCATCATCTGATCGACTTGGCCCGCGACCTCCCTGCGGATCATCGGCAGAAGCTGCTGCCGGAAGATCGGCCCGCCTTCCCGGCGCTTTCGGAGCATGAGGATCACGGTGCCCTGGACGTGGGCGCCGGCACGCAGAGCAGTTGCGGCCTCCGTGGCGATGTACCACGCACCGACCACTTGGAGCCCGGCCGCCCAGAAGATCGAGACCATATCGCCCCAGACGCCGGTGTCCTTGTGGGTAAACATCACGCATTGCATGCCGTTATCCGGCATGTGCCGGGCCATCGCTGAGTAGGCATC
>NZ_JAJNRD010000042.1:0-10748 GCF_022228055.1 Halorhodospira sp. 9621 | reverse complement strand
CGTGTGGAGAAGGTCGGCTGAGCCCGCCGGCCAAGGGCCTTCGAGATCGATTGGCTAAAGTCTCACCAGCACCCCAATCGCCAAAAATCAGTTAGTTACAAACACCCCTCTGCAAGTCAGCGGGTTACGGGTACTTCGGGCAACACATGTGCACAAGTGCGCGCTGAAGATCCCCCGCAGCGCACCCTCCCCTAGCCGATCCGCTCCAAGAGTTCGAAATACAGCCCGATGCCTACCACGGCGAGAATGATCGCGAGTGACCCTTCCATAACCCTGCCGGCCTCCATCGGTTAGCCACGACAACGCCTGCCTCAGGGTATACGAGCGCGCGGACTGCTCGCATCCGCATCCAGCTCACTACTGACGACACCAGCTGTCGCTGCCTCCCAGCACCCTGTTGCACGTTCATCGAGGAGGACGTGCCATGGTGTGCCCATCGCCCACCCAGGGGGCAGAGCCCGAGCCGCGGGTCGTGCAGCCGGAGCCCGATCGCAACGGCGGGGTTCGGCTGACCGATCTCGGTGGTCGCTGCGTTCGCATCGAGGCGGCCTCTTTGCACGCGCTCGACCTGCTCGACGCCCCGCGGCTCGAGCATCTCGATCTGACCGGCTGCCGGTCCGGGCTCTTCCTCGCACTAGCGCGCTGCCCGCACCTGCAGCGCATCGACCTGCCGCCCGGCGAGCGCGGGGCGATCATCCACTGGGATCGGCATGGCTCAGTGGAGACCGAGGCGGTGGTCCATGGGCCGGTGGAGCACCTCGATCTGTGCGGCCGCGGCTACGCCTTTGGTCTGCCCGGCGGCCGTGCCGGGACGCGCAGCTGGCAAGGGGCGCGGATCTGCACATCGCCGCCTCAGTGGTTGGTGGCCAATGAACAGGCCCTGGTCTGGCTCGGCACGGGCAGCACCCCGGTGACCCTGAAGATCCCGCCGGCGGCGCGAAGCATCGCGATCCATGGTGCCGGAGTCGAGGGTGTCGAAGCGGACGCGACCGCCGCTGTGGAGGCGGTGGACCTGCAGCAGGTGCCGGATCTGCGTCGGGTTACACTGGCGCCGCCGGTCCATGTGCTGACCGTGCAGCGCGCCGAGCGCCTCGACCAGGTCCAGGCCAGCGGCGAGGCGCTGCAGCTCAAGCACTGCGGGGATCTCATCGCCGGCGTCCATCTGGACGGCGCCTGGTCCCATGCGCTGCTCGCTGATACCACCATCCGCGACGACACCGCCCCGGCCCTGGAGCGGGTCGAGGTCCGCGGCGGGGAGCGGCCCCGTGACCGGGGCCAGCCCTCGCGGGTGCACCCGTGGCTGCCGGCCAACCGGCGCGCCCCGCTGCCCGCCAGCGAAGTCCCGCTGCTGCTCGAGGCCGCGCAGGCCGGCGAGCAGCGCGCCGGCACCGCACTGATCCGCTGGGCCGAGTCCGTACCGCGTCGCAATGCGCTTTTCGCCCTGCAGACCCTCTACAGCCTCCTGGAGCGCCCGGAGCCGCCGCTCGAGCGTATCTGGCAGGCACGCACGACCCTGGCCCGGCGCTTTAGCAGCCGGCGTGGACCGCGCTTGGAGTGGGCCTGGAACCTGCCCGAGGATCTCATCGAGGAGACCCTGCGCATGGACTTTCGCCTCTTTGCCCGCTGCCGCGGGCAGGTGACCGCCACCATGCGCCTGGATGTGTACCTGCGCAATGCTCCGCGCTCGCGGGAGCTTCGACTGCTCGCATGCATCGCCGCCGACCGCTGTGTCCCGGCCGATGAGCGCCACCTCGCCGCGGCGCTACTGCGCGAGGCCCTCGCCGTGGCCGCCCGCGGGTTCACCGGCCCCCACCGCGGCCCCGGGCGCCAGGGACCGCCGAGCGAGCTCGGCCCGCTCGTGCGCTGGATCATCGAACAAGCCGACCGCCCCATGGCCGATGACCTGATCCGCTGGATCGAGCGCGTGGTCACGGTTGAAAAGCGCGTGCGCTATCTCGGCGAACTCGCCGCCCACGGCCACGCCCCGAGCCGGGCCGCTGCGCTGGCCATCGGCCTGCAGCCCCCGCCCTCGAGCTGGCGCTGGCGCCGGGACACCGGTCAGGCGCTGCGGCAGCAGGCGATGGCCGCCGCCCTGAGCCCGCCGCGCAGCAACCGGCTCGCCGAATCCCAGGCCCCAGAGGAGACCCGCCCATGAGCACCACCGCCGTCTCGCTCAAAGAGGCGCACGCCATCCTGCACCACCAGGCCTCGGCGCTGCTCGCCGATCCAGGCCTGGCTCACCAGCTGCCGCCGGCCCTGCTCTGGGGACCGCCGGGGGTGGGCAAGAGCAGCGTGGTCCGCAACGTCTGCGAGGAACTGGGCATCGCCTTTATCGACGTGCGCCTCTCGCAGCGCGAGCCCGTGGACCTGCGTGGGTTGCCTGTCCCCCGGGAGGATCGGGTGGACTGGCTGCTCTCGAGTGAATGGCCGCGGGATCCGGACAGTGCCGGGATCCTTCTCTTCGATGAGATCACCGCCGTGGATCGCAGCCTGCAGGTAGCCGCCTATGAGCTGCTGCTCGACCGCCGCCTCGGCGATCTCTACCGCGTCCCGGATCGCTGGTATCTGTGCGCCGCCGGTAACCGTGAGGAGGACGGCGCCGCCGCACTGGGGCTATCGAGTGCCCTGGCCAACCGCTTCTGCCACCTGGAGGTCACTGCCGAGCTCGAGCCGTGGCTGCACTGGGCACAGGCGCAGGGGCTGCACCCGGACGTCCTCGGCTTTCTGCGCTACCGCCCGGACTGCTTTCTGCAGCTCGAGGGGGATCTGCAGCGTGGCTGGCCGAGCCCGCGCAGCTGGGAGCGGGTCGCGCACCAGCTCACCCTCGCCGAGCAGACTGGCCTGGGCGAAGGGCCCCTACAGCGGATTGTCGAGGGGCTGGTCGGCGCCGGCGCGGCCGCAGAGCTTGCCGCCTTTCGCAGCTGGTCCGGCGCCC
This sequence comes from Halorhodospira sp. 9621, assembly GCF_022228055.1. Lineage (NCBI taxonomy): Bacteria > Pseudomonadati > Pseudomonadota > Gammaproteobacteria > Chromatiales > Ectothiorhodospiraceae > Halorhodospira > Halorhodospira sp. 9621. The sequence goes on along the minus strand of NZ_JAJNRD010000042.1, from coordinate 7,813 downwards.
TCGTCGACGCCGAGGCGATCCTGCGCGGCGAGTCACGGGCCGTAATCCCGGAACGGGCGGATCAGTGCTACGCCCTGTGCGCGGCACTGGTCTACCACCTCTGGCGCGGCCCGGAGAGCGAACGGGCCCAACGCCTCGACCGCTTCCTGGAGGTCACCCTGGCGCTGAGTTCGGATTTCGCCACCATGGCGCTGATCGACGCCGTCGGCGGCGCCGAGGGGGTGACCGGCGAGCGCGGGCAGCGGATCTTCGCCCATCCCCGGTTTACCGACTGGGCGGCAACCCACGGCAGCGCGCTGAGCCGCTATCTGCCGGGCGCCGGCTCGAAGGCGGTGCCGGCATGACGCCGCGGGCGCCGAACCCCGAAGAGCTTGAGCGAAAGAGCCGCGCTGGAGCGCTGATGCGCGCCGACCGGCAGGGCGTGCTGGTGAGCTCGCCGTTTCTCGGCGTCCTCGCGATGCGCCTGGAGCTGGTGCCGGTCATCGACAGCCGGGTGCCGACGGCCGTGACCGACGGTCACGCCGTCTATGCCCACGCCGACTTCTGGCTGGAGCTTGGCGAGGCGCAGCGGCTTTTCGTCCTCGGCCACGAGATCTGGCACTGCGCCCTGCAGCACTTCGCCCGGCGTCTGGGGCGGGAGCCGCGGCGCTGGAATCTGGCGGTGGATCACGAGGTCAACGACCTGCTGGTGCGGGAGGGCTTTGAACCCCTGGCGGGGGCCGTCCACTTCGAACGGCTGCGCGGGGAGAACGCCGAGAGCGTCTACCAGCGATTGGGCGAGATGGGCGGGCTTCCGGAGCGGGATCCGCGGCATGCCGATCTGCACGAACTGCCCGGTCCCGACCCAAGCACCTCGATACAGGACCCGGACTACGCCCCCCGCCAGGACCCGGAGATCTGGCGCAGCTGGGCAACCCGGGTCCGGGCGGCGGCGCAGCAGGCCCGCGCCGCCGGGACGCTGCCCGGGTGGTTGGAGGCGCGGATCGAGGCGGCGGGACCCCCGAGCGTGCCCTGGCAGCGCTACCTGCAGCGCTTCATCCAGCAGGTCCGCGGTGGCGGCACCCGCTGGCTGCCGCCCTCGCGCCGTCACTGGGGCCGTGGGCTCTATCTACCGAGCCGACGCACGGAGCGCCTGGACCTCGCCGTGGCCGTGGATACCAGCGGCAGCACCGTCGAACACTGGCCGCAATTCCGGGCCGAGCTTGGCGGCATCCTGCGCACCTGCGACGACTACCGCCTGCGCCTGCTCCAGCTCGACACGCGGGTCACCGACGACCAGATCTACACCCCCAGCCAGCCCCTGCCGGCGGCGCTGCCGATCCACGGTGCCGGCGGCACCGACCTGCGCGCCCCCTTCGAGCACCTCCAGGCCGCACCGCCCACGGCATTGGTGGTGATGACCGACGGCTTCGGGCCGACACCGGAGCAGCCTCCGGCCTATCCGGTCCTCTGGGCGCTGACCCCGGGGGCGAGCCGGAAGCCGGGGTGGGGGCAGACCACTGCCATGCGGGCGAACGGCTGCGGCTGAAGACACGCTGACCGTATTGGATGTGGCGGGCCTCTGGGCGTCAACCTGCGCGGTCTTCTCGGTATCCGGACAGCGCACACGCGGCACGGCGGCGTTGATGAAGGCCTAGTGCTCGAAGAAATGCGGGTGCTGCCACGTGCGCTGCCGGGTGTCGTGGACGGGCTGCACTTCAGCGCCGCAGGCCGGGTAAGCGAAGCGGCTGCCGCTGGCAAAGGTGATATCGAAGTCGATGCGTTTGCCCTCGGCATCAAACCGGACGTCACCCACCTACCACGGCGCGCTCAGCCCCAGCGCGGCGGGGAACAGGGCGTGCTAGGTGGGCATGGCAACACCTCGTTTGGTCAAGACGCCGAGGCACAACATATAGGGTCACGCCGATGGACGGCTACCCCGCTACAAGCCGCTGACACCCACACGATTCGCGAAGGGGCCCGGACATCTGCCCGTCACTAGCTTTAATCCTTGAAGTGATAGCATTCCAGGCTGTCTTCTTAGCGATCGTTATCCGGCTAGCGGGAGAACAGTCATGAAGGTATTCGAGCCAGCATTGGCCGAGATGGCCAATGAAAAACTAGACACCTATGGGCCGGTATCTTTTAAAGAATATCTTGAAAAGCATGAGCTCGACAAATCCAAAAAGACAGCGCAATGTATCTCTATCGACTCAGTGACGAGCCTAGCGAAAGAACTTCGAGATGCCGGAGTCATGGTTTTCCGGCTCGGAGCCCGGCCAGAAGCGAACACAACACACTTCGCCCTCGCTAAATGCTCGAAAGGCTGGGATGATTTCTTCCTAGATGACAGAAAATTGGTTTCTGCAGCCGCGCCAGAGGTTTTTGTTCCAAGCACGTCCCCACGACGGTTATTCGCGTTTCATTTGCTCCCTAAGCTAACCGAGAATTCACTGGTAACTTTAGGTGTCGCCTCTGGTCTGCTTCAAGATGCATTAGGAATTGATGAAGACCACGAGCAGGTAGTGCCTGCCACTGGACAAAGCACATTTACATTCAAAATACTACCGAAATCACACATGCCCGAACCGTGGGATCACATTAGAGGGCAAGTGGAGGTTGATGCCCTTTTTAGTGGGAGGCGTGAGGGGGAGGAATGCCTATTCCTTGTTGAGGCTAAATCCGGTGATCCTAATGGAACCTTAGCCAAGCACAAACTTTGTTACCCACTTGCGGCGCTTCGCAAAGAGGTGCCTAGCCACATAAAAATTGTACCAGTGTACTTAAAAACCTGGCCCGAACGTGACGGGCAACATTTTCTCGTAACTGAGTGCACCCACGGGAATAATGATCCGGTCGTTATTTCTGATTTAGAATCATCTGACGTGTGGCACATGGTAATTCAAGGGTTCGGCGGCTAAAAGCCTATCTGTCAATCCCGGGGCTCAGCACGGAGTGCTATTGAATCTGCGGGCGCTCCCAAGTTAAACAAGTAACGGCCGTTTCACCCTGGGCAGAGGGCTCGGTTTCTCTGGCCATCAGAGGCATATCGCGCCGAACCCACCCAAACGCCGTAGTGCCAAGCCTTGATCGTATAAATTTGGTGATCCGGAGCAAACCGCGGCATAACGTCCAGCCCGTGCATCGAACGCATCCGGTCGACCATCCGAGCTGCGTTTCAGTGGCCGTGGAAGCCATGCAGATGCACTTTCGGGCATCGACATGGGGCTCACATCGAGGTGTCGACCTCGCGGGACGCCTAAAACCCCTCCCCAGAATTGGTTGTGAAGTCCCCGAGCCAACCGACCGTTAACCCGTAGTGCCAAAACTCGGGGGCGCCCCGAGCGCATCGATGGCTTATTATAGGCGCAGCTGTTAAGGTTGGCGCCGACTGACGCCCTTACCGCGCTGCGCGCGCTACGCCCAGCCCGGATGGTCAGCGTGCGTCTCCAGCGACCCCTTCTATGGTATCGGGGCGCCGAGTTTCTCTGCAGCCTGCTACTTCTGCCCTTGGCACTGTTTTCGGACACGCGGCTGACACAAAGGTGCGCAGCTGATTTGCATGTTGTGTACAACGACGTACGACTTCACTTGCCGAACAATAAAAATAAATAAAAGTATACGAATGCGCCCAAAAGGCCCAGGTAGCAAACACGCGAGGATGCCACAAAAAACAAACGCATGCGCTCTAAAGATCCTTTGCTCCTGATGGTTGGTTCTGCGATCTTAGTCACAACCTCTCTCAATCGCTACGCCCACTCACCCTTAAATCTTGCGTACCCGCGTGGCAGGCCATACCGCCCAATATGATCGTCGAAATCGGCGATAATTGACTCCTCCCCGCCTCCGACCAAGGGGCCACGACACACACGTCCAATTATTTGTTCAAAAAAAATTGGCGAACCAATCGGAACTGACAGAATCGCCAGATCGGCCGAGGGAAGGTCTGCACCAACAGCCAAATATCTCACGTTCACCAAGAACTGTGTCTCGTTGCTCAGAAATGCAGCAATCCTTCTCCGGTTAACATTCTGCGGCTTGTCGCTGTCGACGACGCTAACGCTATAACCATTTTTATATATACCTGCAGCAATAACGTGGCATTGTGCTATCGAGTAACCGAAAACAATCCCTTTTCTGTCAGTAGCGTCGTAACGCACATATTCTAGGATTGAATCCAACCTCCCTGCGCTCTGCGCGGCAAGACTAGGGCTAATACCTCCGCGCCGCCGCTGAACGATTTCTCGGTCGGAAGAGTACAACGGTTCCAGCTGCTGATATCGCAAGCGGCTATAAACGCCACGCCGCTGCAGAGCCTCAACTGGCTCTTCACCCAACGCTTTGGGAAAAACAAGATTCCCACCGAATCGTCTCCTGAGCGCGCCCCCCTCACTCTCAAACGTGCGCCCCGGAGTGGCACTCAACCCAATAACCGCAGCCCCGCGCTGCCTAAGTCGATCCACCAGGCGCCCAAACTCGTTCGCCTCGATGTGATGACACTCGTCGATGATGACTAACTCAGGCGCAGGAGTACCCCGGGGCACTCTCAGCCACTTCTGCAAAGTATCGAACGTGATCTCCGCGACACTGTCATCAACTTGATCCGGGCGAAAGTGCTCAACATCACAGACTCGCACGGAGGTCGTCTGACGTACTGTCCACCACGCCTGCCCGAACTCCAAATACGCTTGCTCTATCAGGAGCCGTTGTGGGGCTAGCCAAGCTAGCCGCGTGCAACCTAGCTTTAGCGCCTCGAACATCAAATGCACGCCTGTCGTCGTTTTCCCTGCCCCTGTAGGTAGGCTAATTATACAACTTTCCCCGGCCTTGATTAGCTCCCGAGTAACGCTGAGCACTTCATTTTGGTACTCTAGGAGTTTTCTTGGCCCGCCGTGGGCAGGGAATTCCGCGGAGCCACCGAATTCTTTGTGTCCCCTCTGCCCAAACCGCGTTGCCTCCTTTCTATCATCCTCGAGCCAAGTCTCTACGTCCTCCGCACTGACCTCCTTCGACCGCTCAAATACTTGAGTCTGGAAACGTGCGAGTTGCCGTCTGAGTTTTGTTTGGCTTTCCACTTAATCGCTAACCTTTTTGAGCAAGCTCCAGATAAATCCGACACGAGCATCGAGCTGCTTTTGCGCATTCTCTTCGATCCAGTCTTGGTCCTCTAGCTGCTCCGGATCCTCTGCGAGTGAACATACTAAACGCCACATAGACCCTCGATTCGCTGAGTTGCCTGTCCTGATCTTTTTAGCTACCTGATCAAAAGACTGGACGTAATCCGGGTCCTCCTCAGCGAACCGTTCCAAAAACTCTTTATAGTCTTCAGGTAAGCCCGTTTGCCATACTTCAAGCCAACGCCGGCGCCCATAGTCAAGAGTCGTCAACAAGAGAATCCAATGGGCGGTACGATGCATGCCGCTATCTGTAAAGTCGACTGCATTTCTATCTAGGTTTAGGACGGACCCTGCCCAGAATGTACCTGATCGGCCTTCATATGAGAACGTCTTATTAATATCAAAAAAGTTATCATCAAGCTGGGTCAGGCTGTTTATCACGCTTTCTAACGCGTTACTCCAACTTAAGAGATGCTCCGGCGTACCTTTCTTTGGTATATCAGCGTCTTCTATAACAGGGAGAGGTGTTCGCCACAACAGTTGAAGCGCGTTGAAAAGCGCGGCCTGAAAGACAACTTTAAAAAAGAGGTTATCATTCTTAAGTTTTGGTATCTCTTCTTCCAAGCAGTGCTTCCACGTACTTATTTTCGGGGGTGTGCCTCGATGCTTAAGATGATCCTCTACTGCCTGCAGCCTTTGATACGCCTCCGGCGTTCCATCGTTCGCACAATATGCCTCGTACCAGTTGGAAAAATCCGCAGACAGCATATTATAGTCTCTGCGCAGTTCAATGAGTTCTGTGTATGGTTTTAGCCGAGTCAACAGGGAGCTAACAACCGGGGAGCACATAGTTCCAATAGCGTCTTCAATTTTACCAAGGTCTTCTTGGGGGTATGAGAAAGACGCCTGCCAAAGCTCCTCCGCATCCCGAAAATCCGAATAGCGCTTATTACACTCATCACTTGGTGTATACCCGAAGCGTTTGAAGGCCTCCATCTGCCTCTCAATGCCCTTCTTATCCGTCCAGTCGGTGACTGGCTTGACGCCTCCAATCAGCGTCTGAACAATCCTGTCGAGCATCAGCACAGTTGTTACATAGGGTCCATTCTCAAACTTCGCATCGTCGGTGTGCCAATCCACTAGCGCGAGGGGCAGTCGATCACCATCCTTCGGGGACGACGCATCGACATCGTGTAGTGACGTCCCTAGCATGCGTCGGACTGCTATGCTGTGAGGATCTGAATCATCCAGAAGTATTAACCTTGACCGCTTAACCGGTTTAGCATGTTTGTTTAGATCAATAAAAATACTTCGCAACAAGGTCAGGAGCTGGTTGCGTTTCCCGCTATTACCATTATATCCCAGTCGCGCTGACGGGATTATAAAGATCACACAAACGCGAGTGCGCTCAGCTTCCTCCGGGTTCTTATTATGCAGAAGCTGACACGCCGCTAAGCGGTGCTGTCCATCGATCGCGACGGTTGCCGTTTGGTCAACATTCCAACGTAACTCACCTACACTGAAAGTTTCTGGTTTGGCCGCATCAAACGGCACGTAGGTCCCTAGCGTCACAGGGCCTGTATTGATGATGTTATCGGCCGCCGTATCTTCTAGAGATGGAGGTATGCACTCATCAGCGTCAAACGACTTTATCTCATGGTTTTTATAGGGAAAAAGCGCAACAGTGATGGAGTTGAAAAACCTCGGTCGCTCCCCCTCGCTGTCTGCGAGATAGGGCAGTATTCTGTTCTTGACTCTTCGGTAATCGAGCTGCCGTTGATAAAGGGCCTCAATTTCTGTTGGGCCATCTGTCCACCCGGGAAGTTGTTCCGGCGTCTTCAGATAATGAGCCAACTCAGAGATTGTCATATGAGTTGTCACGTAAGGAATAGAGGTTGGGCCTAGTGAAAAGTGCCCCCCTAGAAAATGAAGCTGCGGACTTGCGTTGACATTTTTACGAATTCGGGGCTTAACTTCCATTTCGTGATGCTCCTTCAGCCTGCGCGTGATAATGCCGGTGAAAGTGTCAAAATTGCCAAGCTCCTTTCCAAGGCTTGCCGTTGTTTTACGGTCCAACCAGGAAGCAAAGCATACCTAAGGCCAACTATTTCCCACTCATATCCATATTGAGCAAGGCGAGCAGAGAAGTCGGAGGCTCCGGTTAGATGCTGTTTTACGCGAGAACATATGTTATCAGTTTCGCCCACATAAAGAGTTACATGGTAATCGAAGGATCGCAGCAGCCCTTGTATTTTTTTGCGGTTCTCGCGAGTGCACGCTGCATCCGCGAGCGCCTGTTTTTTCTCATTTCGCAGCTTCGATCCGCCCACGTACCAAGTAATCGCCCCCATGTGTTTAACGTCATCAGTCACTATACCTTGTCGTCTGCTGAGTTCGGAATCCAACCAGTCTGTAAAAGCATCTTGTGTAGCTAGGTTCTGACTAGTCGGACTGATCCGGCGAGACCACAAGTAAACTCCAGGTAACTCCGGGCACACGCCATTCAGTTCATTATTCTCTAAGGCGTCTAGGAGTGATAGCCCTTCTATAGGGCCATGAAGCTCAAATGGGCGCTGCTCGTCAACTCTCATAAAACGGTCCTGTCGCCTTTACAATATCGCCTTACATCAAGGCTAAATGATCACCGCCTCTGCAGCCGAGCGTCGGCGCAACTCCCGACGCAGGCGCCGGGTGTCCACCCCGCGCCGCTGTCCAGA
>NZ_JAJNRD010000041.1:0-11477 GCF_022228055.1 Halorhodospira sp. 9621 | reverse complement strand
GGCCGATTTTAAAGCAATCCCTGATAGGGCGTTGTCGTGGCATCGGTTGGCCGTGAGGCGAAGGCTGGCAGACAGCTTGGACCACCTTCTGGAGACAATGCCACCGCCACAGTGATCGATCTCGCATTGGTCAACGTCAGCATCCCGGACGCCGGCGAGAAGAAGCCCCGATCTTGTTAGCAACGTGACATGACACGATTCGATTTGGATCCGGTCGCTTGCACGCAGAGAGAATCCCATCAAGGAATGCCCCCCACCGCAAAGAAGCAAATCAGCAAAAATCACATGCTTCGCGTTTTCCACATCGACGATTCCATAGTAAAACTCACCGCACCCAGCGGCTGTACCCGCTGCTTGATCTAGCCGGACTTCCAGATTGCGTACCTGCTGCCCGCCGCTCGCATGCACCTGAATCACCGGCATAACTTCGTGCATTTCGAGTACTGTGCCCGAGTTGCCAATGAGTTCGACACCTCGCGGAACGACCAGCGTGGTGTCACCGCGATAAGTGCCAGCCTCTAGGCGCACGACATCGCCGTCGCCGGCACGTTGAAGCGCGGAAACAATGCCACCCCACCCCTCTCTTTCCGTAACCGTCATGTGCATGAACGAAAACTCCGGAAAATAACCTTGCGTCTCACATGGCGGCCATTTGTCGACCCCAAGAGCGTACGGCGAGCCTTGATAAAGTCGCCACCCTCCTCTGGCTGGAGCAGGAGGTCCGCATAGCTAGGCATTCATCCGCCCCCCGCCACGATCCCTTGAGTCGACACCCATCATGTGGACGCCTCCTTCTCCGCTTTCATAAACCGCACCAGCAGCCGCGCCAGGGCATCGAAGTTGTCGTTGCTCTCCAGCGCCTTGGTGGCCATCTGCTCACGCTCCTGGATGCTGTCGATGAGGATCTTCTCCAGCACCTTGGGGAAGCTCCCGTGCATGATCTGGTCGACATCGTAGGTGTCGATCTGGTGGTCGACCTGCTCGTGCCGTCGCGCCCGAGTGCCGAGTTCCTGCAGCCAGGTCAGCTTGTCCTCGTCGGCGGTATCTTGGCCGAAGAGATCGTTGAGCCGGTCGATGATCTCCTGGAGCGGTTTCTTCTCGGGCTCCCGCGCCTGCCCCGAGCCGACACCGCTGACGGCGGGGAGGGCGTATGCGCCCTGCTCTTCTCCCAGTCGAACGGCCTGCTCGGCCTGCTTCTGGATGCGGTAGTGGGTCAGCTCCAGTTCCGAGACGTCGACCTCATCCTTATCGATGGCTTCCAGGCGTAGGAGCGGACCCAGGTAGCGGCCAAAGACGGCCAGGGCTTCGAGATCACGGTCTCCGTATTCGATCACCTGCGAGAGGAATTCGTAGATGCGCACGAAGCTGTTGAGGTCCTTCTTGAAGAGCTCCAGGGTCTCCTTCGCCTCGTTCGCTTCCTTGAGCTCGTAGTCCGCACGCTGCTGTCCGGCCTGATCGCCCTGGCACTCGGCGCGCTTGCGCTCGGACTCCCAGTTGCGCACCGCCTCGATGGCGGCCTGGTAGCGCTTCTGGAATCGGTCCTGCGCGGGGCGGACGTAGTAGTTGAGCTTCGAGTCCTTGGCCTTCGAGTCGTAGAAGGCGTGGGCAAACTGCTTGACCTCCTCCCACTGGTAGATCTGCGCCTCGTTGAGCTTGCGCATCAGGTCGTAGACGACCTGGGCGTCCGAGACATCCTCCAGCTCGGCGGTGCGGTAGTACGGCTCGAAGGCCTTGCGCACCTCCTCCGGATCATTGACGAAGTCGAGGATGAAGGTCCGCCCCTCCTTACCCTCGAACGGGCGGTTGAGGCGGCTGAGCGTCTGGACGCAATCCACCCCCTGGAGCGGCTTGTCGACGTACATCGCGCAGAGCTTCGGCTGGTCGAAGCCGGTTTGGAACTTGTTGGCCGCGATCATCACGTTGAAGTCATCGGTGTCGAACGCACCCCGATGGTCGCGGCCCTTGAGCCCCGGATTCAGCAGGCTGCTGCGCTCATCGACCGCCTGCGGAATCACCTCATCCGGCTCCACCTGCCCGGAGAAGGCCACCAGCGGGTGGACATCGGCGTAGCCCTGCTGGTCGATGTACTTGCGCATGGCGATCTGGTAGCGCACCGCCTCGCGGCGGCTGCTGGTGACCACCATGGCCTTGGCCTGGCCATCAAGCAGGTGACGGACATGCTCGCGGAAGTGCTCGACGATGACCTCTACCTTCTGCTCGATGTTGTACTCGTGCAGCCGCACCCAGCGGGCGATCTTCGATGAAGCCTCGCGGGCGTCGACCTCGTACGCCTCACCGTGCGGGTGCGCCAGCCGGAAGGCCGTCTTGTAGGTGATGTAGTTCTGCAGCACATCGAGGATGAACCCCTCCTCGATGGCCTGGCGCATGGAGTAGACGTGGAAGGGTGCCGGCAGGTTGTCCGAGGCCGGGCCCCGGGAGGGATCAGGCGGGCGGCCGAACATCTCCAGCGTCCGCGCCTTGGGCGTGGCCGTGAAGGCGTAGTAGCTGATCCGATCCGTGTGGCCGCGGGCCGCCACTGCCTCATCGAGCAGTTCCTCGGCGCTGACCTCCTCGTCCTCACTGCGCTCGACACCGAGCAGCGCCTTGAGCTTGTGCGCCGAGGTGCCGGTCTGCGAGGAGTGCGCCTCATCGGCGATGACCGCGTACTTGCCGGCGGCCAGATCCTTGTGCCGGTCCAGTGCCTCGAACAGCGCCGGGAAGGTCTGGATGGTGACCACGATGATCCGCGTGCGCGCCTTCAGCGCCTCGGCCAGCTGCTCGGACTTGCTGCGGCCCTCGCTACCGGTGATCAGGCGAACGACTCCGCTGGCGTGCTCGAACTGGTAGATCGTCTGTTGCAGCTGCTGGTCGAGGACATTGCGGTCGGTGACGACGATCACCGAATCGAAGAGCTTCTCACCCTGGTCGTTGTAGAGACTGGCCAGCTGATGGCTGGTCCAGGCGATGGAGTTCGACTTGCCGGAGCCGGCGCTGTGCTGGATCAGGTAGCGCTGCCCAGGCCCCTCTTCCCGGGTGGCGTCAATCAGGCGGGTGACCGCCTCCCACTGGTGGTAGCGCGGGAAGATCAGCGCTTCCTTCTTGCTCCGGCGGCCGTGGAAGTCCTCGTGCGTCTTCTGTTCCAGGTGCAGGAACCGCCCCAGGATGTGCAGCCAGTGATCCGGCTGGAAGACCTCGCGCCAGAGGTAACTGGTGGCGTAGTCGTTCTCGGAGGCCGGGGGCGGATTGCCCGCACCACCTTCTTCGGTGCCGCGATCGAAGGGGAGGAACTTCGTCTTCTTGCCCTGCAGGTGGGTGGTCATGGCCACCCGGTCCTGGCTGACGGCGAAGTGAACCAGCGCGCCGCGCTTGAACTTGAGCAGCGGCTCCTGCTTGCCGTTGGTCTTCGCCTTCGTTGGCCGGTCGTGCTTGTACTGACGGATCGCCTGCTCCACCGACTGCTGAAACTCGCTTTTGAGCTCCAGGGTGGCCACGGGCAGGCCGTTGACGAACAGAGCCAGATCCAGCCGAGGGTTGTACGTGCCCTCCTGCGCGTGCGGCGAGTAGGAGAGCTCGGGCACCACGCGCAACCGGTTCTGCCGGTAGCGCTCAAGCACCGTCTCGTTCATCGAGTGGTCGGGCTTGAAGGTGGCCAGCTCGACCTTGGCCCCCGGGGTGCGGAAGCCGTGGCGCAGCACCTCGAGCGTGCCGACCTTCTCCAGCTCGCGGGCCACGTGATCGAGCAGCGCCTTCTCCGGTTCGCGGGCGTTGTGCTTGGCGAAACGTTCCCACTGATCCGGGTGGGCCTCCCGGAAGTAGCCGATCACATCCTCGGGGTAGAGGGCGCGCTCGCGGTCGTAGGCGGCGCTGCTGCCGAGCTGCCACCCGGCGGCAACCAGTTCGTCGATGATGGCCTGCTGGAAGGCGCGCTCTTTAGGATCCGCCATCGCCGGGGCTCACTCCCTGATCACTCGCCGATGCCGCCGCTTCCTCGGCGGCCTGTACCTGTCGATCCTGCCATTCCGCATAGGTTTCGCAACTCCCCTCCAGCTTCCACGCGGTACGTCCATTGGCGGTGCGGCCCGAGACCATGGCCGCCGCAGCGCTCGGGCTCGAGAAGGCCTGATCCTGGGTGAACCGCCGACGGCCAGCACCGTCGTCGACCAGCACCCCGTCCTCACAGAGCTGGTGGAACAAGGCCTCGTAGCCACCGCTTGGTCCCTTCCACGACTCTCGGGCCAGGGACCCGGATAGCACGTAGAACTCGCCTTCGTACTCCTGGCCGCGGGCCTTGAGCCCGTGTTTCGGCAGCTCCAGGCTGAAGAACGGCGAGGCTTCCGCCTTCGGCTGATCGCCGGGCCTCTCCGGCGTCGATGGCTTCGGCACCGCCCGCAGGAAGTCGAAGCCGAGCACCGGCAGGACGACGCGGATCTGATCGAGGAAGAAGGCCATGTCGGCCCTATCCGCTTCCGGCAGGTTGGCGTACCCCTTCGCCGTGCCATTCGCCAGCCGACAGCGGCCGACCTCCGTGGCGTTCTGGATGAGCAGGCTCTCCAGGTGTTTGACGTGGGCCTTGGTCAGGTTCTGATCCTTGCTGGTGACCAGGCAGACCTTCTCCCAGAAGTCCTTGCCGCCCTGATCCTCCGGGCGGTTGTGCTGCTTGAGCCGAGTTCCGACGTCATCGGTCTCGCCGATGTAGACCAGCGGGCGCAGGCTGTTGTCCGGGTCCGGCCCCACTAGAAAGTAAACGCCGGTGCGCCCGCACTCGGGGCGCTGGATGAGCTCACTGAGCTTGCTCCGCGGCCCGGTCAGCACATGACCGGTCCAATTCATGATCTCGGCGGTAATCAGCCCGTTCGGCGAGTCATCCACCAGAAACAGGCGCAGGCTGCGGCCGTAGCTCATGTAACGGCGCCCTCGCCTTCATGCTCAGGTTCCGTGCTCGAGGCCGGTGGCGTCCAATCGCGGACGTCGATCTTGCCGGTGACGGCAGCGGATATCAGGGCGGAGCGGCGTTCTTGGAGTAGACTGATGACTAATTCAGCTTCCTCCATCAACGCGTCAATGCGAGCGGTTTCTAGGTCTAGGAAAGCACTAATTGCGACTTGTTCATTGTATGAGGGGAAAGTAAAGCGAAATGAAACCAGGGACGAAACATTCAAAACACGCTGAGCAGTCCCACGGCAAACAAGGTCTGTGAAATGAGAAAAAGCTCCGGATTGGAAAATCCAACAAACGTAACGAGGCAACACATCGGGCTTTAGCTGTAGCCGAGCGATAGCACGCGAGAGGTTTACCCCTTCAAGCCTTTGAGAAACCTCGATTGCCTTGCCAATCGTGCCCACCAACGACAGGACAACATCACCAACCTGAACAATGGTGCGTGAGTATTGTCTAGACAGACCAGGACTAATCGTTGTCAGCCCTGTGCCATCAATGTATTCATTTTCCATGTCTGTTATTCGAAGCATGGGCACCCCATCCGGATCAAAATCCGGAACCAGCACTCCGTAGCAAGGTGGCTCAGCGAAATAGTAGCCAAGCTTAGATACGACCCACTCAGCTGGAACCTCCCCCAGCCACTCCACACCGGAGTCCTTCATCGGCACATCCGGATCGAGGCCCTTGGTGACGGCATGGGAGATGACCGCCTGGCGCTTCTCCTTGAGCAGCTCGATCAGGCGCTGCTGCTCCTCGATCAGGGCGTCTATGCGGGCGGTTTCGTGATCGAGGAATTGTGCCACTTTATATTGTTCGTGATATGGGGGACGCAGGCATGAGATATTGCGCACCAAATACGCATTTAGGTTATTCTGGGTGTTGCTTCTCGCGCTTTCAATCAAAGTGGGCTTGATGAACTCAAACCAATATTTCAAATATCTTTGACAAACGTTTTTTTCAGGCTTTAACGCCAAAAGAGCCTGATTAATTGCCGCACAACACCTCAGCTCTGCGACGTGCCCTAGGCTAGCATACATTGAGAATACCAAAGTGCCCCACGGCCATAGCTCAAGATTTTTACTCTTCAGCCCGTGCTCAGTTATCCGGCTAAAGGTCTCATCCACATACGACCGCTCTGACATGTCGGAAATCGCGACCCATGGATAACCATTACCATTATCTGCCCAACATTTGTCATCTTCAGTATCGGGAGTACCTCCAGAACCCAAAAAAGACAACATATGTTTAATCTTGCACAGCGTCCAATGAGACGGAACAGATCCTACCTGCTCAACAGCCGAATCCTTGTACTCCGGATACGCCGGATAACTCATGCCGACAGCTCCTCAATCATCCGCTTGATACGGTCGGTGCACTCCCGCAGGTCGGCGTCGATCTCCTCCAGCGATCGCGGCGGCTCGTACTTGTAGAAGTAGCGGTTGAAGGGGATCTCGTAGCCGACGATGCCCACCTCCCCATCACGCGCATCCTTCCTGCTGGTGTCGATCCAGGCATCGGGGACGTGCGGCTTCACCTCGCGCTCGAAGTAGTCGTCGACGGACTCGGTCAGCGGCACGTTCTCGGCATCGCGCAGTTCCGGGTCCGGCTCGGCCCGGCCTTTCTTATCCCGGCAGATTGGCGCCTCCGGGTCGCGGTCGCTGAGGGCGGCGAGCACGGCCTTATGCTGGTTGGGCTTGAGCTTCACGCCCTCGCTCTGCAGGGCGGCATCGAGTTCCCGGGTGAAGGCCTCGCGGTCCTGGTAGAGGGCGCCATCGAGCCGACGACAGGCGTCCAGGATCGCCTGCTGGTCCCCCTCACCGAGCTTCTGGATGGGCTTTTGCTCGGGAATCCGGGCGATGCGCTCCTCGCTGGCCTGGAAGTTGAGGCGCAGCGGGCGTTCGACGGTGATCCGGCGGTAACCGAAGGTCTCCACAGGAAAGATCCGGCTCTCCTCGGTCTCCTCGTAGTCACCGTAGAGCTTCACAATGGTCCGGATTGCGTCGTCGTCGAGGTACTGGCGCTTGTTGCCGAGCGACTTGCGCATCTTCGAGTAGTGCTCGGTGGCGTTGATCAGCTGCACGTGCCCCTTGCGCTCGGCGGGCTTGGCGTTAGAGAGGATCCAGACGTAGGTGGCGATGCCCGTGTTGTAGAACATGTCCGTGGGCAGGGCCACGATGGCCTCGACGAGATCGCGCTCAAGCAGGTAGCGCCGGATCTCCGACTCACCTCCGCCGGCGCCGCCGGTGAAAAGCGGCGAGCCATTGAGGATGATGCCGATGCGCGACGGCCATTGGCTGCTCTGGTCCTGGCGCATCTTGCTCACCAGGTGGAGGAGAAAGAGCAGCGCCCCGTCATTGACCCGCGGCAGCCCCGGGCCGAAGCGGCCGGCGAAACCCAGCTGCTCGTGCTCTTCGTTCACTGCGCGCTGACTACCCTTCCAGTCCACCCCGAACGGCGGATTGGCAAGCAGGTAATCAAAGCGTTCCCCATGGTGCTGATCGTCGGAGAGCGTGTTGCCCAGGGCGATATTGCTCACCGGCTCGCCCTTGATGAGCATGTCCGCCTTGCAGATCGCGTAGGACTCCGGGTTGAGCTCCTGGCCGTGCAGCGAGACGTCCACGCCCTCACTGATCTGCTGGATGTAGTTCTGCGCCTCGGACAGGAAGCCACCGGTACCCGCTGCCGGGTCGTAGATCTTGATGATCTCACCGCGCTGCAGCCGCCCCTGCTGGCCGGTGAAGACCAGCGAAGTCGTCAGGTGCACGACATCACGGGGCGTGAAGTGCTCACCGGCGGTCTCGTTGGAGGCCTCGGCGAACTTGCGGATCAGCTCCTCGAAGACCACGCCCATGGAGAAGTTATCCAGCCGCTGCGGACTGAGATCCATGGCCGCGAAGCGCTGGACCACCGGGTAGAGGGCGTCGCCGTGCTCGAGGCGCTCGAGAAACTCCTCGAAGCGGAAGTGCTCGAAGACCTCACGCGCCGCCGCGCTGAAGTGGCGCACGTAGTCGTTGAGGTCCTCCCGGGTGTGGGTCTCCGAGACCGTGGCCAGCCGCAACGGCGAGGTGTTGTAGAACTCCAGACCAGCCTCATTGCGCAGGATACGATCGCGCATCGCCGCCGGCTTGTCCTGGTAGGCCTTGGCCTGCTCCAGGACCTGATCCCGCGTCGGCTCAAGGACGCACTCCAGCCGGCGCAGAACCGTGAAGGGCAGGATCACCCGCCCGTACTGCGACTGCTTGAGCGTACCGCGCAGGAGGTCGGCAACCCCCCAAATGAAGCTCGCCAGGTTCTCTTGGTTCATCCTCGCTGATCCTGCTCCTGAGATGTAGGCACGTGGATTGGCACTCTAACTTGAGGGGTTACCCTCATCCAGAGGCTGCCTAGCCAAGGGAACCAGGACCGCGGGGGCTAGCAGGCGCGCAACGGGCGCGGAACCAACGGCTTCGCACTCACAGCGCGTACGCCTTCAGCGTATCGAGGTCGATCACGGCCAGGGTCTCGGCATGCGTGGCGTGCAGATCCACTTTGGGAGCCACTCCCGCGCGGTAGGCCTCCATCCAGCGGCCGGCGCACAGACACCACCGGTCCCCGGGCTGAAGGCCGGGAAACCCCATGACGGGGTTGGGGGTCGTCAGGTCATTGCCCTGCTCCCGGGTAAAGGCCAGAAATGCCTCGTCCAATTGGGCGCAGACCGTATGGATCCCGAAATCCTCGTGGCTGGTATTGCAGCACCCGTCCCGGTAGAAGCCGGTCAAAGGCTGAGTGCTACAGGGCGCGAGGGGCTGGCCCAGGACGTTGACGGACTCGAAAGGCTGACTCATGGCTATCTCCAACTCCGAAGGTGGGGGATCGTCCGGCCGGGCCGCTCATCCACCGGCGCCGGAACCGGACTGGCTTGAAGCCGCCGCAGCCCCCGTCGCCGGCCCCAGCAGCTCACGAATACCGCCCACCGATCCCATCAGGCTCGTGACCTCCAGCGGCAGGAACACCCGCTCGCCGTCCTGCGCGACCTTGGGCAGCACCTCGATGTAGCCCTGGGCGATCAGGTAGCGCATCGCATCCCGCGACTCCAGGCCGTCGGCGTCGTCGGCAGCCTCGAGGATCTGCTTGATGGCCCGCTTCTCGCCTTCGGCCCGCTGCACGGCGGCTTCCTTGTCGCCCTCGGCCTTGAGGATCTCTGCCTGCTTGTAGCCCTCTGCCTCGCGCACCTCGGCGCGCCGGGCACGTTCGGCGGCCATCTGCTTGTTCATGGCCTCGCGGATGTCATCCGGGATGTCGATATCGCGGATCTCGACGCGATTGACCTTCACGCCCCACTTGTTGCCGGCCTCATCCATGGTCGCCTGCAGCCGGCCGTTGATTTCCTGACGGGACTCGAAGATCTGATCGAGCTCCATGCGCCCGATCTCCGAGCGCAGCGAGGTCTGCGCCAGGGTCTGGACGGCAAGGACCAGGTTCTCGGCGCCGTAAATGGCCGCCTGGGCGTCCATGATCTGGTAGTACAGCACCCCGTCGATGCGCACCCCGACATTGTCGCGGGTGATGACCTCCTGCTTGGGGAAGTCGAGCACGACCTCACGCAAGTCGATCTGCTTCTCCGTATCGATACTCTTCTTGTTGTCGCGATAGCGGACAATCGTGATCGGACGGGGCCGATCGAGGATAGGGATGATCAGATTCAGCCCCGCCTCCAGCGTCCGGTGGTAACGACCCAGGCGCTCGATCACCATCGCATGGCGTTGCGGGACGATCACCAGACCCTTGACGAGGATGGCGATGAGCAGCACCGCCATCAGCACGACCAGAATCGAGGTCACCTCGGGAATCGCCACGGCATCATTCATGGTGCTCACCTTTGCGTCCTTGTTGGGGGTTTCCGGCATCACCCCCGTCCTCACGGGTTACGACCGCCGTCGTGCCCTCAAAGCGAACCAGTCGGACCGCGGCCCCTTCCTCGAGCTGCATGTCCGCCGACCAGGGGCGTGCGCCGAACTCATCACCGAGGATGTGGACCCGCGGATCACCACGGGCATCGAGGTGGACCCGAAACGTCTGGTGCCGCACCCGCGGGTCGTCCACGCCCTGCGTCAGTTGCCCCGGCGTCCAGCGCCGGAGCAGCATCAGCGCCAGCGGCACCAACACCACCCCGGAGAGCGCGGCGGTGAGGATCTGCAGCTCCCAGGACAGACCCAACAGCGCGGCTCCCATCCCGAAAAGCGCCATGCCCGCCGCAGCGAGCAGCACACCGCTCGCTCCGCCGAAGAGGAAAAGATCCGTCAGGACCAGGACGATCGCCCCACCCAACCAGAGACTCCATGCGCTCACCATACCCCCCTTTGCTCGCTCCGCCGCTTATCGGTCTCCGAGCCTACCAGCATGGACCGGCCGGTTTTCACAATAACTGTGGAAAACCGTGTGGAGACACCCGGTGTAGCCCCGCGCTGCGCGGGTTCGCGAGCGATGGACAGATTCTGCTCACCGCCTCGGGCCACTCACGAGCGAGAGCGTCAAGGGCTGGTATCCTGAAAGCGGGATTGAGAACCCGGAGCACCGCGCCACAGGGAGGCAAGCACGATGGCTTTCACGTTCGATGACCTGGTCGCGGCCTGCGAACAGGACTGGCGGGCGTACATCGAGCACGAGTTTGTACGCACGCTCGGTCAAGGCACCCTGAGCGCGGAGGCCTTCCGCCACTACCTCAAGCAGGACTACCTGTTCCTGACCCACTTTGCCCGCGCTTACGCCCTGGCGGCCTACAAGAGCCGCAACCTGGAGGATCTCCGCCAGGCCCATGCGGGTATGAAGACGATCCTGGACGTGGAGCTTGGTTTGCACGTGTCTTTCTGCCGCGAGTGGGGCATCTCGGAAGCGGATCTGGCGAAGCTGCCCGAGGCACGAGCCACCATGGCCTACACCCGGTACGTGCTGGACACCGGCAACCGCGGCGACCTCCTCGATCTGCATGTGGCCCTGGCACCCTGCCTAGTGGGTTACGGGGAGATCGCCAACTGGCTCAATGCGCAGCCGGACACCGTCCGCGGCGACGCCAATCCCTACGACGCCTGGATTGCCATGTACGAGAGCGAGGAGTTCCAGGCGGGCATGCAGGCCGAACGGGCGTGGCTCAACACCCGCTTGGCGGAGGTGACCCGCAGCCGCTTCGACGAGTTGACGGAGGTCTTCCGGGATGCGACCCGTCTGGAGATCGATTTCTGGCAGATGGGCCTGGATGGCGCCGATTAGTCGTGGGCCCGCGCTATGAAACGCCCAATGGTCCCCCACCGAAAAGGATCTCGGTAAGCTGATCCGCCCGCATGGGGCGCCCTAGTCCGAAGCCTTGGCCGCGCTCGCATCCGAGCCCTTGGACAAAAGCGCGCTGCGCGTCTGTCTCGATCCCCTCCGCCACCACCGGCATACCCAACCCGCGGGAGAGGCTCACGATCCCGCGAACTAGGGCCTCGGATTTGGCGGAGCTGCCGATGCCGCCGACAAAGGCACGATCGATCTTGAGCGTGGTCAACGGCAGGGCCTGGAGA
>NZ_JAJNRD010000040.1:0-11516 GCF_022228055.1 Halorhodospira sp. 9621 | reverse complement strand
GAGGGCCAGTTGGAAACGCTGGCCCTCTTTTTATTTCCGGGCACGGCGTACGCGCCGTGATCCGGCACCTTCAATCTGGGGGGGCGGGGGCTGCGCGTGCCCCTTCCGCACATGGAAAGGGACTGTGTGATAACGAGTGGCCTTGAGGGCCGCCCCCCGATCGAGTGGGAGCTATACGAACCCTAGAGCACCCTCGCGGGAAAGCAAGTGCCGTTCGCCGCCTTCTCTCGAAAGGGGGGTATTCCGCATCAGCTTTCTTATGCGCCGATAGACTGGGGCAATCTATTGCGAATGCTCTACCGATAGCAGAACCCTTCGCGGTCTGCCGCAGGAGCCGCAGTAGTGCGCGGGGCGCTTGCCGCGGATCGTAAGGTCGGGGCTCTGCTGCCTGCCCATGAACGCGAGGGGTGGGGTATCTGCAGCCTCCTGGCGCGCTGCGTTCCTGGCGGGGGGTGAGGTTTCGAGGCGCTCTTCGTCTACCTCTGGGCACGAGGGAGCACGCGCAAGGCACCGGGGTGGCGCCGGCGGTCGGTGTGGGCGATGCGCCGGCAAGCACCGCGCCGCAGTTGGTGGTGCGGCTCAGAGCTAGGGCTGGTGCGCAGGGTGTAGCCGAGGGCCAACCGCAAGGGTAGTTCGAAGGGCGATGCCTCCATGCCAGATGGGCCTTGTAGGCGGGTGCGAACTATAGGGTCTTCTGCCGCGGGCGGGTGCGATCTGAGTGAGAGTGAAGTCCAAGAGGGGAGGTACCGTTCTTCTGGCCCCCGCCAAGGGAAGGAGGGGCGGCTCTCACCTCAGGACAATCGATCCGTAGTCGGGGCCGTGAGCAGGTGCGCATTCCGCGCGGTCATGACCGCGTTTTCTGGCTGAGATGCGTTGAGCCTGTTCCCGGCCAGGAGAGGAGGGGCGGGGCGGGGGAGCTGTCGCCTCGCCTCTCGCATGGCCTTTGGGCTGGTGTCATTTTGCCCTATGGTTCCGATTGCCAAATTCCCTTTCTGGGCATAGGATTAGAAATCAGGGCCTTCGATTGGTCCGATTCTCGTATAAGGCATTGTTGGGTAAGTGCCTATAGCGGCCTCGGCGCTGGGAGCAGAGAGGCCTTTTCACACGGAGCAGTGGACACCATGATTCATTCCAACCGTAAGCATCTTTTGAGCTTTCTCATTCTCATCCCCATGCTGTTTCTCGCGCTGGGCAGCTACGATGAGGAGTCAACGTCCAGCGAGGTCACGGATGCAGAGGTCGAGCATCGCGTAGATGCCTCCGAGATCTTCGCGGAGTACGAGGCCAACTCGGTTCGTGCCGAGCAGCGCTACAAGGATACGGTCGTGGCGGTCTCGGGCCGGGTGGATAGCATCGGCCGAGACATCATGGACACCCCTTACATTACCCTGGAGACCGGCGAGCTCTTTGGCCAGGTTCAGTGCATGCTCGCCGAATCCCATGTGGATCTGGCGGCCAGCGTGGACTCCGGCGATCAGGTCACGCTCAAGGGCCGGGTCGATGGGAAGATGGGGAATCTGATTATCCGTGGCTGCCAGGCTGAGTAACGGGCGCGAGGTCTTGGTGCCCATCGTGCTGGGGTTTCTCCCCCTAGTGCCGGGCGCCCTGATCTATACCGCGTTCCGACCGGAGACCCTGATCTTTGTGGGCTGGCTCGAGTCCGCGGGCCTGGGTGAGGTGTATGCCCTCATCCGGGAGGCTCTGCAGCCATTGAGAGGCTCACTGCCGACATGGGCTGTCTACAACCTGCCTAATGGCCTCTGGTCGTTTGCCGTTTTCGCGGTCATCGCAAGCATCTGGTCTCTGCGGTCTGTTGGCGGCGCGGCCTATCTGGTGCTCGGGCTCGCCTGCACGATCGGCCTGGAGCTCCTCCAGTATGTGGACTTGATGCCTGGCACCTTCGATCCCGGGGATCTTCTGAGCATGGCCACCCTCGGTGCCTCGGGGGTTTTGGCTGGTGTTGCTGCCCGATGGTGGGTCATCGCGCCCCAGGAAAGGCAGTGTTTTGAGAAAGAAGAGGTGAGTTAAGCATGCAAAAAGCAGGCGGAATTACGGCGATCATCGCCGGCATCTTTGCGGTCTTTGCGGCGCTGTTCACGCTAATGGTGGGCGGAGCAGGCGGGGCTTTCGAGCAGGAGGGTGCGGATACGGTTATCGCGCTGGGCTGGGGCGGGGTGGTGTTCTCCTTTGCCACTATCATCCTGGGGGCTGTGTGCATCTCGGCCGCCTCGGCCAAGCCCGGAGTGATCCTGATTCTCGCATCGATTGCTGGCGCCATCCTCGGCGGCACCTTCGTAGCCCTGTTCATGGTGCTTGCGTTTGTAGGCGGGATCCTCGCTGCGATTGGGGGCGCGCAGACCAAGAAGCAGAATCTGGCAGCGAAAGCGTAGCGGAATGTTTCTGAGCCGAGGCTCTCAGGGAAGAGAGGCTCGGCAGTCTGCCTGCCTGGCAGCCTGCTCTGGACTTGCTCGTTTATTACGAAAGGCCTCCGATTCAATATCTCAAAATGGCGGTGAGAAATGATAAGCGCTCCCAAGTGGTCCATGGCGATCGTGTGCAGTCTTTGGCTTCCCTTTGTCCTGTCTGGATGTTTCTCGGGCCCAGCGCCGAAGCCATCCGAAGCCTCCTATGATGAGGACTTCTCCCGGCAGGATCACCTGCAAAGGCTCGTCCATGAGGGTCGCTTCACAGAGGCGTTTTCTGTCTACATGGATATTGACTCAGAGCGCGTCCCGGATCGGGGTTTGGCCAAAAAAATGGCAGCAGGTCTCGTTGAAAACCAAGCCGCCAAGAAGCACCTATCGAGCCTGACGAGGGAGCTCGAAAACTTGTCGCCAATTTTTAAAAGGTCCGCTTGGCCCGAACAAGAACATATTTTTCAGCGCGTGGGCATACTGGTATCTGCTTATGAAGAACTACCAAAAACAGAAGGCATCGACATCGTTTTGGGGTTAAAAAACGCCCACAATGAAAAAAAGGATGAGTGGCTGCTCGCCAAAACAGGCATAGTAGCCAAGTGCGGTGTTGATGAATACAGGAGATGCATCAACGAGTACCCGGTTTCAACAAGATTTCACAGGTGGACCGATGAAGCTAAGCATGCTCTGGCGATGAATTTAATTTCGAGCATAGATTTGCCGAAATCGTCACCAGAGGCCCTCGAAGAGTTGCTGAATCATGTTGAAAATGTGTATGCATCGCTAGGCGTGCGAGCACAAAAAGGGAGCATTCCTGAGTTTTTCTTTGTTGATCAGGCACAATGGTCATCGAGCGCAGAAGACCCACAAGAAGAAGCCCAACGCATAGCGCTCGGCAGTCTTCGTCCATCTGCGCTCCAGCCAACTCCAGAGGTATTCGAAGGCATTGGGGAGAACCCAGGGCATCGTTTCCAACTATTTCTTGTCAAAAAAGAGCAAACGGTGACTCCAATCGAGATCGGGGCATACTCACAGCCATCAGAGTTTCGGGTGTCGCGGCGTTCTGTTCCGAACCCAGATTACCAACGACTTTTGCATAATAAGCAGATGCTTCAATCCGATTTGCTCCAAGCACAAAATGCCGCTGCAAATGCACAGAATCCATTTATGCAGGGGTATGCCATAGGGGAAGTGCGTAGTATCCGGTCCAAATTGAGGCAAGCAAGAGAGCTGCTAAATATAACACCCCCTCAAATAGTAGAGCCGGTTTTTCAGACTTATGAATATACAGTTCGAGTGATCCAGCTCAAGAGGGATACTCGTTTTGAGGCGTTGATAGTGGATCACGACCGCAAAAAATTGGGGCGTGGCACCCTTGGCATTCAAGAAGAAAAAGAAATAGAGGTTGCATTAGGAATCCGGGCGCACGATCGATTCAACCGCCACTCTAACAAGGGGCTCCGCGAATGGTCTGATTCGCTCCGCGAAGCAGATGTAAAAATAAAACCGACCGAGCTATCCAGAGAGATTTCCTTTGTCTCCAAAAAAGATGTGCATTCCCATGTCGCTAGTGCGATGGAGGCAAAAAGAGAAGACGAAATGCCAAGGGGAGGTGGTTATCCTGCGGTGGAGCAAGGTTTTGATCCAGATGGTACGGCATCGTCATATCTGCATGGCGTTGTGGTCGTTTCTACCGGTGCATCAACGGGATCTGGATTTCATGTGAGTGAGAATATAGTGGTTACTAATGCTCATGTGGTAGGCTCCTCCAATCGCCCTGAGATTCGCAATAAGGATGGCAGAATTCACGAGGGGCGAGTAATCGCCAGCGATTTGGCTGCAGATCTAGCGTTAATAGAGGTGCGAGAACGTGGCATTCCGTTGCCGCTTTTTTCAGGCCCTCCTCCGGTGGGGAGTGATGTGATTGCAGTTGGCCACCCTCAGGGCATGGAGTTCACGGTGACGAGGGGAATTGTAAGCGCGTCAAGGAGCTTCGGAAGAAAAGGAGAGGTTATTCCGGTATTTCAGACAGATGCAGCGATAAACCCTGGCAACTCCGGTGGCCCTTTGATTTACCAGGGTGAGGTTTTGGGAGTAAACACAGCGATTTTATCAGGGAGTTCGGGGATCGGCTTTGCTGTTCATGTGGACCGGGTAAGACAAATGCTCCATGCCACTGATAGTGATTGACTATATAAAATATAACTCGGAACCTGAGGGAGGATATTGCCACTTCCTCTGTTAAGAGGGGGCGGCGGGTGGCGTGCTGCCATTTCGGGTAGGCAGGAGTGCATAAGCGAAAGTGTGTCTCTGACCGACGCCGGGCAATGGATCCAGGGCCGGAGTTGTAACCCGGCGCGAATTCCGCGCGCTCGTGACCGCGTTTTCTGGCTGAACGTGTGGCCCGTTCTGCCAGCAGGCTGGGGAAGAGCGAATCCATTGCCCTGTATGCACACCCCTCGAAGGCCCTTGAAAGCCCCTTCTGAGGCCCTTGCCAACCGCGCTGCAAGCTCGCCGCCCGATAGATCTCGTCCCCTGTGTCTGCGAGTACCCAGGGCACTTCACCACGGCAGAACACAGAATCTGTGCCTTTTTTAACCGGCCCACCCCGCGGCCTTGATCGGGTAATCCGTTGTCTCGTTGTGCGCCCGGTTACTATATCATCCTGATTACTCTTTGAATTCTCAATCTGCTGGTAGATGCCGTGTCCATCAAGATCCAACTTATGGCTGGGCTGCTGGGTTTAGAAGCCATCTAAAGGGTGGTGCAACCTTTTGAATGCACGGGTTGATGTCGGAAAAAGGGACAAATTCTTGGTCAGGCGCCGCCGGCGCGCGGCTGCTGGCTTGCTGCCATGGTGGGCGAGCTGCGAGCCGGAGGAATCCGCATCTGCACTGCAGTCGTACTCTAGGTGTGGCGCCTGCAGAGCCATGTCTCACCGGCTCGTGGGCACGCTTCGCCCTGGCGGGGATGAGGCTGGGGTCTGCCCGTTACCGGGCAAGGGCGGTTGCGTGGCGCCTGGGCGAGTGCCGTAGCCCCGACCAAGGTCGGTGGTCGATGTTGATGGGTCGTGGAGCACGTGCTGTTGGGGAGGGCGGAAAGGCCCTCAGGGCTTAACGGATACCGACGAGTCGGTCAGGATTGAGGGGGCCGGGAGCGTGACCAGCACCAGTGGATCCAGCGGCCCCGGTTGTTGCGAGTCGAAACCATAAGGAAGGAATCCAAGGCCAATGCTCAAAACCGTCAAAGATGCCTGCACGCTCGATGAAGGAACGCTGGAGTACCAGGCCGCAGCCGGGGTGGAGAACCTGGCCGAGCTGATCCATGAGAGCGAGGATCGCGGCCAAACGTTCTTCGACCGCAACTACATGACCCGCGGCATGGAGGTGCTGTTGCGCGAGGGCCTGCTCCGGCTCTCGGGCCAGACCGACCAGACACTCTTCGAACTGGCCCAGGCGATGGGTGGTGGTAAGACCCACTTGATGAGCGCCCTGGGACTCCTGGCTCGCTACCCGGAACGCCGTGCCGAGGTGTTGCCCGAGGATCTGTTGCGGCGAATCGATGATCAGCCGGCCCGGGTGGCGGTGTTCGTTGGCCGCGAGAACCCGCGGGACTACCTGTGGGGAGCGGTGGCCCGGCAGCTTGGTGAGCACGCCACGGAGACACTGCGCCCGTTCTGGGAGAACGGCCCCGAGGCGCCGGGCATGGAGCACTGGAAGGAGGCTATCGGCGATGAACCCACGCTGATCCTCTTCGATGAGTTGCCGCCATACTTCCAGTCGTTGAGCACCAAACCGCTTGGAGCTGGGACGCAGGCCGATGTGCTCACTGCCGCCCTGGCCAACCTTTTTGCTGCCGCGTTGGAGCTTCCGCGCTGCTGCATCGTGCTCTCCAACCTCGAGCAGGCCTATGCCGACGAGATCAAGCAGATCCGTAACCTCGTTGAGGATATACAGGCGGAAGCCGACCGCCATGCGAAGACCATCACCCCGGTTGCCCTCGATGGCTACGAGGTCTACGCCATCTTGCGCAAGCGGCTGTTTCGGGAAGTGCCGAATGATGCGGATATTGATGAGATCGCGGATGGGTTCGCCGATCAGATCAAGCGTGCTGAGGATGGCGGCTACCTGACGGCCCGCTCGCTGGAACAAGTTGCGGATGAGGTGCGCGAGACCTATCCCTTCCATCCGAGCTTCAAACACCTGGTCACGCTCTTTAAGGACAACCCGAAGTTCCGCGAGACCCGAGGGCTGTTGCAGTTTGCGGCCCGGGTCATCCGCTCGGTGTGGAACCGGCCACAGAATGATGTGTATCTGATCGGCACGCAGCACTTGGATCTCAACGACCCGCTGGTGCGCGATGAGGTCATCGACATCAATGACTCCCTGCGCCCGGCGGTCACGAAGGACATCGCCGATGCCGGCGGCTCGCACGCCGAGGAGATCAACGCTCGGTTCAATAACGATGCCGCCTCGCAGGTCGCCGGTCTGCTCCTCTGCTCATCCCTTTCCCGGGCGGTACAGGGGCATACCGGGCTGCGTTACGAGGAGGTGATCGAGTACCTTGTGGCCCCGAACCGCAAGCCCGATGAGTTCGCGCAAGCCTTCGATGAGCTGCGCAAGGAATCGTGGTATCTGCACCGGGAAGCGGAGCTGTTCTACTTCAAGGACACCGAGAACCTGACCCGGCGGATCCAGAACGAGGCCGCCAACCTCTCGCAGGCTCGGGTCGATCATGTGCTCGCGCAATGGCTGGAGTCCGCGCTAGAGCCGCGCTCGAGGATTGCCTATCAGCGCCTTCTCGTGCTGCCGCAAACCCAGGAGATCATGGAGGAGGTCGCGCAGGGGCGCGTGCTCGTTGTGGTTAAGCCCGATGACAGCGTTCCACCCTCAGAGATGCGCCGGCTCTTCGATGCCATTGAGGAGAAAAACCACCTGCTGATCCTCTCGGGGAACGATTCGCGCATGGCCGACCGGGTGGAGACGCTGCTGCGCGAACTCTACGCAGTCGAGCACATCCTCACCGGCATCCGCGATAACGAGAGCCTGCGCAAGGAGGCTCAGGACAAGAAGGAAGCTACCGAGCAGGCCTTCATCCAGGCTCTCCAGGGGACATTCAACCGGCTCTTCTTCCCGGGGGTCGAGGGGCTGACGAGCGCCACGATCGAGCAGGGGCTCAAGTTCCGGGGAAGCGGCCAGGAGACCGCGGAGAAGCAGATCGAGCAGCTCCTTGCCAGCAGCCGATGCGACCACAAGCTCGTTGCTGATTTGGAGGGCCAGGAGATCGCTTATCTGAGCATGGGCGAGCAGATGCTCTGGCCCCAAGGGCAGCGCCGCACCCCGTGGCGCGATGTGCTCTTGCGCGCCAAGACCATGCCCGACTGGCCGTGGATGCCCGGTGGCAAGGGGATGGAGCAGCTCAAGCGCATCGGGGTCAGTCAGGGCCGCTGGCGTGACACCAATGACGGTTACATCGAAAAGGGGCCGTTCCCGAAGGAGCGCACCGCGGCCATGGTCATCAATCAGGAGCCCGACCCCAAGACCGGGGAGGTCGTGCTCCAGCTATCCACCAAGAATGCCGGGCAAGAGCCGCGGATTCATTACGCACCGACCAGTGAAGTCTCTGAGCAGGATTCGGTTGTGGAGAACCCGGAGGCCTTCCGGACACGGCACGGCTCGCTCTACTTCCTCGCTGTGGACCCAAGCGGTGAGCATGAGCCCGGCGAGCCGACCCGCTGGGTGGCCCGTTTCGATATTCGCCACCAGCCCCACATCAAGCCGATGCACCGGGAATTAGAGATTGCCGCCTATCCCGTACCGGAGGTGATCCGCTACACCCTCGATGGCAGCAACCCGCGGGAGGGCAGGCTCTACGAGGGGCCGTTTCAAATCAGCGATGATCGCCAACACGTTCTCGTGTTCGTCCAGTCCGGCGAAGCGGAAGGCACGGCGGAGTTTACCGTCCCTGCTCGCAGCCGCGGCGGCCCAGAGGGCAAGGATGGGGAAGACCCCGGGCGTCCGGAGTTGGACCGGCATCGGCCTGCGCGCTTGCAGAATGCTGGCCCGGTGCAGATTGATGGCCCCGGAGCCGTCTTCAAGCTCATCCAGACCTTCAAAGATCGGGATGCGCGTTTCTACGGAGCACGGCTACTGATCGGTGAAGGGGAAGAGGCGGTGCAGGTCTCGTTTAACCGCCGGCCGCTGACCGCTGCACTGCTCGAGCACACCGTTCAGTCGCTTCGTGAGGGCCTCGGCGAGGACGATGCTCACGTGGAGCTGAAGGTGCGCGATGGCGCCCACTTCTCTACCGGGCACGACCTGGAGCAGTTCGCCGAGCTTGCCGGCCTCGAGCTAACCCATGAGATGGTCAGCCAGTCCTGACCGAGTAGTAGAGGGCCTCAAGCCCATGGCAACGGTAATTGCAGAGGCGAAAAGCATGGCGAAAAAGGGCAACCAGGCGAAGCCGGCCACCCCAACCTACGGCTTTGGGGTGCCGAAGGCTACGCTCGCGCCCCATCACTTTCTCGTGCGCATCCCGCGGGCGACTCGCGGCAAGGACAGTGAAGTGCTGATCATCGAGGATCTGGGCATGCACAAGGAGGGTGATGCCCCGATCGTGCTCCACCGGGCTATGGTGCCCCGTGCGTACTGGACGGAGATCGCCGGGCCGGTCAAGCGCTCGTTCAACGAGCGGCTCAAGGCCCATGATCTCGAGACGAGCACCTGGCGCACCGGGAAGAATCCGGTGGACCGGCTGCTCGGCAAGGAACTCTGTGTGCTCGCCTGGGCGATTGAGGCGCTTGAGGAGGAGCGCGTCGGGCGCGCCCTGCGCAACTGGTTGGCACTGCGCCCCGAGGAGCGGTGGTGGCTCTTTGGCATGGTCGCGGCCAGCAGCCAGGGCCTGCTCGACAAGGAGTGCGGCTGGCGCGTAGCGCTTCGCTATGCGCTGGGGCACTCCGAGGACGCGCGCACCCCGGAGGCCCGGCGGGATCCTAGTCTGCGGCCCGATACGAACGCTCAGGGCGGTCCCAACCTCTCGCTTTTCGATCAGGAGCAGTAGATCCATGACGGATACGGCAGAAGCGCAAAACAGCACGCAGCTGGAGCCGGGTGTCCTGGCCGAGGCGCCGGCACTGATTGAGCGGGTCTTCCCGTCGCAGAAAATTTCCACCGAAACGTATCGAGAAAGAAAGGCGACCCATGGTCAGACACTAAATGCCTTAGGTTCTTATTGGAAAGGGCGCAAGCCACTGATCATGGTTCGCGCCATCGTCTTAGGGAGCCTCCTGCCGGCCACCGAAGATCCCGAGGCGGATCTGGCCGTCTTCGAGCAGCTTATGGGGATTGATGACGCCGCCTTCGGTCGCCGGGAGCCGAAGCTCAAGGCGGGGGACGTGGCCGCGCGGATCACCCTGGAGAACCCCTGGGACTTCTTTGACTACACGATCCAGGGCGAGCAGGTCGATCCCGAGGAGGTCACCGAGCTGGCCTTCCCGATTTACCTCGCCGACTACCCCGGCCTGAAAATCCGCTGGTCCCGGAAGATCGACCCCGCCGACAAGGCGGACCTGCTGGCCGCGGCGATGCGCGGCCTGGCCTACGAGGAGAAGGTGGATCTGTGCAAGCGCCCCGAGGAGCTGAACCCCGAGTGGCTCTACGGCCCCGTCTGGCCGGCGGTCAACCACCACCTTGCCCACCTGGGGGTCGAGGCGTACAGCTTCGAGGCGCTCGCCGAGCAACTCGGGATTCTACGGTTCGGGCATAGGCCGCGGATCGGGGACACCTTCTGCGGTGGCGGCTCGGTGCCGTTCGAGGCGGCGCGGCTCGGCTGCGATGTCTATGCCTCGGACCTGAACCCCGTCGCCTGCATGCTCACTTGGGGGTCGCTGAACATCATCGGTGCCTCGCCGGAGCGCCGCGCCGAGATCGAGGCCAAGAAGCAGCGGGTCGCCGAGGCCGTGGACCGGGAGATTACCGAACTTGGGATCGAGCACAACGAGCGCGGCGACCGAGCCAAAGCGTTCCTCTATTGCCTGGAGACACAGTGCCCACAGACCGGCTGGGTGGTGCCGATGGCGCCGAGCTGGGTCATCTCCAAGACCCAGAACGTGATCGCCCGCCTACACCCTGACTATGAGCACAAGCGCTTCGAGATCGAGATCGCCAGCGGCGTCAGCGACGCGGAACTCAAGGCAGCCCAGCAAGGTACGGTGCAAAACGAGCAGCTCGTCTATGAGCTTGATGGGCACGTCTATCGCACGCCGATCCGCACCCTGCGTGGCGATTACAGGGACAGCGAGGGCACTACACGCAATCAACTCCGGCAATGGGATAAGCACGACTTCAAGCCGCGCCCGGAGGATACTTTTCAAGAGCGTTTGTACTGTATCCAGTGGATCACGGCGGAGACCGTTGGTATCTCACGGCCCAAGACTTACTTTGGCTCGGTTACGGAAGCGGACCTCGAGCGGGAGCGCAAGGTCGAGCGCATCGTTGAGGAGAACCTCGCCGGCTGGCAGGAGGAGGGCTTGGTGCCGGAAATGCCGATTGAGCCGGGCGACAAGACAGACGAGCCGATCCGAACGCGAGGGTGGCGGTATTGGCATCAGCTATTTTCGCCTCGCGATCTTGTTTTGCTATCTACTTATAATAAAGCTTCATCTAATGACGCTAGATTGAAGACATTATTCTCTAAACTTCCAAATTACTCATCTAAGCTGTCTCAGTGGCTAGTTAACAACTATGGGCAAATGCCTAATCATGTTTTTTATAACCAGGCGCTCAATGTTTTTTATAACTATGGGTCGCGTGGTTACTCGATGACGAAAAATACGTTTTTTGTAGATGTCTCGTTTCATGTAGAAAACAAATCAAACATTATAAAATGTTTAGACGCGAGAGATTGCAAAACAGATAATGATATTTGGATAACTGATCCCCCGTATGCTGATGCAATCAGCTACCACGAGATCACCGAGTTCTTCATCGCCTGGCTGCGCAAGAACCCGCCCGCCCCCTTTGATCAATGGACGTGGGACTCGCGGCGTAGCCTAGCCGTGCAGGGCACCGGCGATGACTTTCGCCGCTCGATGGTCGATGC
>NZ_JAJNRD010000004.1:0-158991 GCF_022228055.1 Halorhodospira sp. 9621 | reverse complement strand
GGACGCCGCCGGCGAGGGCTTCTAGGTGGTAGCCCTCCTCCAGCACAAAGGCCAGTCGGCCTTCGCAGTGCCGGTCGGCGATCCCTTGTACCACACCGGTCAGGGCGCCGAAGCCGGCGAAGGTGGCGTTGAGGGCCAGGTCGAACTGGTGTGCGTCGAAGCCGGCCGAGACCAGCACCAGATCCGGCTGGAACCAGTCCGCTGCGGGCACCAGGATGTCGTTGATAGCGCTGAGCAGGGCCGCATCACCGGCGCCCGCCGGCAAAGGGGCCGAAGCGGTGCCGATCTTGCGAGTGGTCATAGGGCCAGTATATGACCAGCGAGCGGCGGGCGTTGGGGCAGCGCGGCCGGCGTGAGGTCGGCTCAGAAGGGCCACACCCACGGGATCACGGCCAGCGCTACGGCGCCGGTGACCAGGTTCAGCGGCAGGCCGGCGCGCAGGTAGTCGGTAAAGTGGTAGCCGCCGGGGCCGTAAACCATCAGGTTGGTCTGGTAGCCCATGGGGGTGGCGAAGCTCGCCGAGGCGGCTAGCATGATCGCCACGGCAAAGGGGACCACGCTGACACTCAGATCCGCGGCGACGGACGCGGCGATGGGGACCATCAGAACGGCCGCCGCGTTGTTGGTGATCACGGAGGTGAAGAGCACGGTGACCAGGTAGACAACTGCCAAGTTGAGCCAGGGCACCTCGCCGGCAAGCTGCAGGAGGCCCCCGGCAATGACGGCGGCCAGCCCGGTCTGGTCCATCGCCGCGCCGATGCCGAAAGCGGCGGCGATGGTCAGGATCACGGACCAGTCCACCGATTGCCGCGCGGCGTTGAGCGTCATGCAGCGGGTGGCCAGCAGCGCGGCGCCGGCAGCCAGTGCCCCCTCCAGCATGCTTAGCCATCCGACGCCGACGACCCCGAGCATCACGCCGAGGATCCCCAGCGCCAGCCAAGCCCGGTCGTGGCGCGGCACGGCGGAGCCCTCGATGCCGCGGACGAGCAGAAAGTCGCGGGCGTTGCGCTGGCGCTCGACGAACCCCTCGCCGGCCTCGATCAGGAGGGTGTCGCCGGGGCGCAGGACGATGTCACCGATCTTGCCGTCGACCCGCTCGCCATTGCGGGCGACGGCAATGACCACGGCGTCGTAGCGGGTTCGGAAGCGGCCGTCACGGACCGTCCGGTTGGCCACCGGGCAGGTCTCGGAGACCACCACCTCGACGAGCCGGCGGTCGGAGCGGCGGCCGTCGAGCTTGAAGACCTGATCCGTGGCCGGTTGGAGGCCGCGTATCTTCTGCAGCTCCACCACCGAGTCCACCACGCCGACGAAGACCAGGCGGTCGCCGGCGCGCAGCTTCTCCCGGGGCGAGACCGCGGGCAGGATCTCGCCGCCGCGGTCGATCTCCATCAGGTAGCAGCCGGGCAGATGGCGCAACCCGGCCCGTTCGATGGTCCGGCCGACCAGCGGCCCGCTGGGCTCGACGATCATCTCGACCGTGTACTCGCGCGGATCTTCGAGGGTCTCCGCCGCCGGTCGGCGATCCGGGAGCAGCCAGCGGCTGGTGGCGAACATAAAGGCCAGCCCGACGATCAGCACCGGGATGCCGACCCAAGCGAGTTCGAAGAGCATCAGCCCCTCGCCGGTGCGTTGCTCCAGCGCGCCGTTGACCACCAGGTTGGTGCTGGTGCCGATGAGCGTGCAGGTGCCGCCGAGCATGGCGGCGTAGGACAGCGGCAGGAGGAGTTTCGACTCGGCGAGGTTGTGCTTGCGTGCCCAATCCCCCACCGCCGGGATGAGCATGGCCACCACCGGGGTGTTGTTGAGGAACGCCGAGAAGCCGGCCACCGGCAGGGTGAGGCGGCGCTGGGCGTCGAGCAGGGAGCGCGGGCGACCCAGCAGGCGGGTGCTGACCCACTGGACCCCGCCGGTCTCGCGGATGCCGGCCACCACCACGTAGAGCGCGGCCACGGTGAGCACGCCGGGGTTGGAGAGGCCCTCGAAGGCCTCCCTGGGCCCGATCACGCCGCTGACCAGGAGCACGGTCACCGCCCCGAGGAAGGCCATGTCCGGAGCCAGGCGCGTTGTGATTAGGGTGGTCAGCAGGGCGACGACGACGGCGGCCGTCAGGTACGCCTCCCAGCCCATGGCGCTAGATCGCCCCGCGCTGCTGGAGGGCCTGCAGGAGGTGTTCGGTGGCGGTCTCGACGCTGTCCCGGTCGGTGTCGATGATCAGGTCCGGGTCGTCCGGCGCCTCGTAGGGGTCGTCGATGCCGGTCATCCCCTGGAGCTCGCCGCGCCGCGCGCGGGCGTAGAGGCCCTTGGGGTCGCGCTGCTCGCAGGTGGCCAGCGGGGCGCGGACGTGGACCTCCAGGAAGCGTTCGGCGCCGATGGCCTCGCGCACCCGGGCGCGGTCCTCGCGATAAGGCGATATGAAGGCGGTGATCACGATCAGGCCGGCATCGAGCAGCAAGCGGGTGACCTCGCCGATGCGGCGGATGTTCTCCTGCCGCCCGGCGGCGGAGAGGTCCAGGTCCCGATTGAGCCCGTGACGGATGTTGTCGCCGTCGAGCAGGAAGCTGTGGCGCCCCCGCTCATGCAGGGCGTGCTCCAGCGCGTTGGCCAGGGTCGACTTGCCGGAGCCGGAGAGGCCGGTCAGCCAGACCGCCACGGGCCGTTGCCCGAGGGCCGCGGCGCGGTCCTCGGGGCGGATGCGGGTCTGGTGCCAGACAAAGTGCGGCTGTTCCGGCATGGCGGTGACCGCTGCCAGGCTCAGACGAAGGTGAGCCAGTCGGTGTGCGCCGGGTCGCGTCCCTCCACCGCCGCGAAGTAGCGCGACTGCAGCCGCTCGGTGATCGGTCCGCGGTGCCCGGGGCCGATGGTGCGGCCGTCGAGCTCGCGGATCGGCGTGACCTCGGCGGCGGTACCGGTGAAGAAGGCCTCGTCGGCGATGTAGACCTCGTCGCGGGTGATCCGCCGCTCGCGCACCTCGATGCCCTCCTCGGCGGCCAGGCGCAGGATGGTGTCCCGGGTGATGCCCTCAAGCGCCGAGGTGAGCGCCGGGGTGTGGAGCACGCCGTCGCGGACCATGAAGAAGTTCTCGCCGGAGCCCTCGCAGACGAAGCCGTCCACGTCGAGCAGCAGCGCCTCGTCGCACCCGGCCCGGGCGGCCTCCTGCACGGCGAGCATCGAGTTCATGTAGTTGCCGTTGGCCTTGGCCCGGCACATGGCGATGTTCACGTGGTGGCGGGTGAAGGAGCTGGTCTGCACGCGGATGCCCCGCTCCCGGCTCTCGTCGCCGAGGTAGGCGCCCCAGTGCCAGGCCGCCACCATGGTGTGGGTCCGCAGGCCGTCGGCGTGCAGCCCCATGCCCTCGGAGCCGTAGAACGACATGGGCCGGATGTAGGCGCTGCTCAGGCCGTTGCGGCGGACCGCGTCGATGCATGCCTGGTTGATCGTCTCGGGCGTGTGGGCGATCTCCATGCCGAGGATCTTGGCGGAGTTGAAAAGCCGCCGGGTGTGCTCGTGCAGGCGGAAGATCGCCGGCCCCTGATCGGTGGTGTAGGCCCGCAGCCCCTCGAAGACGCCCATGCCGTAGTGCAGGGTGTGGGTCAGGCAGTGGACCCGGGCCTCGCGCCAGGGCAGCATCTCACCATCGAGCCAGATGGAACCGTCGCGATCGGCGAAGGACATGGAATGAATCTCCGTCGGTAGTCATCGGGACCTGGGTGCAGCGCCGCAGTTTGCCATACTTGCCCGGCCGATGCCGCCCGCTGCCGGCGCGAAGGCGCCTTTAACCCTCCATGATCCGCTCCCAGATTCCGCTTACGGCCGCCCGCTCGTCGGCGAGCTCCTCGCTGTCGACCGCGGCGTCCTGATCCTGCAGGGCGAGCTGGTGGACGCGGCGCCGGTAAGCGCGGTAGGCGCCGGCCAGGCGGTTGGCGTCCGCCTCGTCCAGCCGACCGGCCCGGGCGAGCTCGCGCAGCAAGCGGATGTTGTCCGGGTAGCGGGTCAGCTCTGGGTGGTCGTGGGCGGCGTCGAGGACGCCGTACTGGACGATGAACTCGATATCGGTCAGCCCGCCGCGGTCGTTCTTGAGGTCGAAGCGCCCGGCGCGGCGACTGCCTTTCTCCTTGCGCTGGCGCTCGCGCATGCCGGCGACGGCCTCGCGCAACGCCGCCGTGTCGCGTCCCTGGCAGAGCACCTCGGCGCGGATCCGCTCGAACGCCTCGCGTGGTCCGGGGTCGCCGGCGACGCCGCGGGCCCGCACCAGGGCCTGGTGCTCCCACGTCCAGGCACCCTCGTGCTGATACTGGCGGAAGGCGTCCAGGGTGGTGCTCATCAGTCCGGCATTGCCCGACGGGCGCAGTCGGGTGTCGACCTCGTAGACGATGCCCCCGGGGGTGACGGTGTTGAGGACGTGGACCACGCGCTGGGCCAACCGGGCGAAAAAGACCTGGTTGTCGATGGACCGCTCGCCGTCGGTATGCTGCGCCTCGCCGCGGCTGTCGTGGAGGAAGACCAGATCCAGATCGGATCCGTAGCCCAGCTCCAGGCCGCCGAGCTTGCCGTAGCCGGCCACGGCGAACCCGGCCTCGCGGCGCTTGCCGTCATCGGTGCACATGGGCCGGCCGTGGCGGTGGACCAGGTGGGCGCGGCAGATGGATACCGCTCGCTCCAAGGCGGTCTCGGCGATCTGGGTGAGGTAGTCGCTGACCACCATCAGCGGTGCGGCGCCGGAGACATCGGCGGCTGCCACCTTGAGTTGGTTGGCCTGTTTGAACTGGCGCAGCGCCTCCATCTGCTGCTCAAGATCGTCCTCGGCGACACGCCGCAGCCGGGCGTCGAGGTCCGCTTCCAGGGCTTCGCGCCCGAGGGGCTCGTAGAGGGTGCGGGGGTCGAGGAGTTCGTCGAGCAGCAGCGGGTGTGCCGCCAGGAAGCGCGCCACCCACGCCGAGGCGTCGCAGAGCTGGACCAGCTGCGAGAGCGCCATGGGGTGCTCGACCAGCAGGGCCAGGTAGGCGGTGCGCCGGGCCACCGTCTCGATCAGGTCGAGGATCCGCTCCAGGGCCAGATCCGGGCGGCGGGCGCGCACGCAGGCGTTGATCACCAGGGGCATCAGCCGGTCCAGGCGGTGGCGGCCGCGGGCCGAGAGCGCGCGTACCTCGGCGCCCTCGCGCAGGCGCTCGAGACGTCGGGCGAGGTGTCCGGGCTCGGGGAAACCGAGCGCGTGCAGACGCTCGGCGGCCTCGTCCGGGTCCAGCTGGCCGTTCCAGACCAGCTCGGCGGGATCGGCTTCGCCTTCGGCGTCCTCAGCCTGCGGCGCGGCGAAGACCTGGTCGAAGTGGCCATGGACGTGGCGCCGGGTCTGCTCGAGCTCCGCCTCGAAGGTGTCGGCGTCCTGGAAGCCGGCGGCCAGCGCCACCCGGGCACGGCGCACCGGATCCTCGGGGACGGTGTGGCTCTGCTCGTCGGCGAGCATCTGCACGGCGTTCTCGGCCCGGCGCAGGAACCGGTAGCCGTCGCGCAGTTCGGTCACCGCGTGATCGGGCAGCAGCTGCTGATCGGCGATGGTCTCGAGGGTGGTCATCAGCCGCCGCGAGCGCAGCGCCGGATCGCGGCCGCCGCGGATCAGCTGGAAGGCCTGGGTAACGAACTCCACCTCGCGGATGCCGCCCAGGCCGGTCTTGATGTTGCGTGCCGTCCCGCGCCGCTGCACCTCGCGGGCGATCATGCCCTTCATCTCGCGGATCTGCTCGAGGGCCCCGTAGTCGAGGTAGCGGCGATAGACGAAGGGGCGCAGGCTGCGCGTCAGCTCGTCGCCGGCGGTGTAATCCCCACCGACGCAGCGCGCCTTGATCATGGCGTAGCGCTCCCACTCCCGCCCCTGGCTTTCGTAGTAGGTCTCGACGGCGGAGAAAGGTAGGGCCAGCGGGCCGGCGTCGCCGTTGGGGCGCAGGCGCATGTCGACGCGGTAGGGCTGTCCGTCGGGGGTGATCTCGCTGAGCGCGCCGATCAGCTGTCGGCCGAGCTTGACGAAGAACTCGTCGTTGCTGCGCCGCCGGTCGCCATCGGTCTCTCCGGTCTCGGGGAAGGCGAAGATCAGATCGATGTCCGAGGAGAAGTTCAGCTCACGGCCGCCGAGCTTGCCCATGCCCAGCACCACCAGGTGCTGGGGTTCACCGTCGGGTCCGCGCGGCGTGCCCCAGCGCTCGGCCAGGGCGCGGTGGAGCCAGCCGAGGGTCAGATCGATGCACGCCTCGGCCAGGTCGCTGGTCTCCTCCAGGGTCTCTTCCAGTCCGGTCCAGCCGGCCAGGCTGCGGTAGGCGATGCGCACCATCTCGCGGCGCCGGAAGCGACGCAGGGCGCGGTAGAGCTCGGCCTCTTCGGTGGCGGCGTCGAGGCATGGGCGCAGGCGCTGCCGGTGTCCGCTCTCGCCGTAAGCGGTGAATAGGTCGCCGCTTTCGGCCAGGTCGTGGAGCAGCTCCGGCTGCCGTTCGGCGACGGCCTGGGCGACGAAGTCGCTGGCGGCGACGACCCGGGGCAGGCTGGCGGTGATGCGTTCGTCGTCGGGCGCCGCCCCGGCCTCGTGCAGGGTGGCCAGGTGGCGCTCGGCGATCTCTTCAAGGGCGGCGGGTAGGGCATCCATGCCCGCAGTTTCGGCGCCGGGGCGGGGCGGTGTCCAGTCTCAGCGGCCCAGGCGGCGTAGCGCCTTGGCCACCCGCTCGATGAGGGTGCGCCGCTGTAGCCGAGCGACGGCGGCGGGCATCTGCGCCGGATCCTTACCCCAGCCGTAGCGCGCCCAGGCGTTCCAGTCCTGCTGCGCCGCCCAGCGCCACAGCGGCCCGCCGCGGCGATCCGGGTCGCGCAGCAGGGCGGTGCCGAAGTCGATCACCACCGCCTCGTGCTCTGGGGTGAGGATGATGTTGTCGTGGCGCTTGAGATCGGCGTGGGCCACGCCGCGCGCGTGCATGCCGGCGATGGTCCGGCGCAGGCCGACCACCGCGGGGTGTGGGGTGGCAGCATCCGGTGTGCGCACGTAGGGAAAGCGGATCTTCCACCCCGGCTGGTACGCCAGGACCAGCCACGCACCTGCGTACAGGCCGTAGCAGTGGGCGATGCCGGGTACGCCCGCCAGGCGCTGGTAGATGCGGTATTCGCGGCGGATCGCCCAGCGGCTGGCCGCATACGCCAGCCCGGGTCGAGGTGTCTTGATCACCAGCGGCGGGTCGTGGTCCGCGAAGACGTGGACCTGGCTCTGATTGGCCGTGGTGCCCCGGGGGACATCGCCGCCGCTGCGCAGCAGCGCGGCGATGTCGTGGTCGCTGAACGGGGCGGGGCCGTCGGGTGCGGTCTCGGGCATGGCTGCGTGGCTGTCAGCCGAGGCGCAGCCCCATGATGATCAGGCCGATGGTCAGCAGCGTGGCGATGATCGGCTCGCCATTGGGCTGGAGGCTCTGCCGGAACGACCAGCTGGTGACGTTCAGCGGGCGATCCGGGTTGAGATTGGGGATCAGCGCCGAGGTCTTGGCATGCCACGGCTCCCACTGCTCGGGGAATTTCTTGCGCAGCTTGGCGTCTTCCTTCTGGATCGCCGGCGGGTAGTAGAGGATGGCGAAGGCGAGGGCGACCGGAACCAGCCACAGGACCTGGCCAGCCATGAGGAAGCCGCCGATGATCAGAAAGTTGCCCACGTACAGCGGGTGGCGGACCAGGGCGTAGGGGCCGTCCTGGGCCAGTTCCTTGTCCTTGCTCAGGTAGCCGGCCGCCCACAGGCGGAAGAGGATGCCGGCACCGGCGATGATCGCGCCGAGGGTGTACAGCCAGCCTACGGTGGGGGCGCTGACGACGACGATGACGATCAGCAGCAGGATGCCGAGCGCCTGGCGCGCCTTGTGCCGCTCATGGACGACGGAGTTGTAAAGGCTCTTGGGATGGAGGTTCATGCGCTTCTGCCAGCCGGGTGTCGGAAATGGCCGGAAGCGTACCATCGTCGCCGGGTGGCTTCTAGCCGGAACTGCCTGCTGCGGGTTGTTGCTGGGAGCGCCCCGGCGGGCCGGCTTGCAACTTGCCAGCTGCGGACGGAGACTGGGCGGCCATGGATACCGTCTTCATTCGCGGCCTGCAGGTCGAGACCGTTATCGGCATCTTTGAGTGGGAGCGGCGCATCCACCAGCGGGTGCGCATCGACCTAGAGATGTCCGCCGATATCGCCCGGGCTGCAGCGACCGACTCCATCGACGACGCCCTCGACTACAAGGCCATCGGCAAGCGGATCATTGGGTTCGTCGGGGAGAGTGAGTTCCTGCTCGTGGAGACGCTGGCCGAGGAAGTGGCGAAGATCGTTCGCGACGAATTCGGCGTGGCGTGGCTGCGGCTTTCGGTGAGCAAGCCCGGCGCGCTGCGCGGCGCGGACGATGTGGGCGTGACCATCGAGCGAGGCGAGCGGATTTGAGACAGGCGTATCTGAGCATCGGCAGTAACATCGACCGCGACCGCAACATCCGCTCCGCCATGGCGGAGCTGCGCACGCGCTGGCCGGACATGGTGTTCTCCACCGTCTACGAGACCGCAGCGGTGGGTTTCGAGGGCGAGGACTTCTACAATCTGGTGGCGAGCTTCCGGGCCGAGGAGCCGCTGGAGAACGTCCTGGATACCCTGCGCGAGTTGGAGGATGCCCACGGCCGGCATCGGGCCGGCGAGAAGTTCTCCGCGCGGACCCTGGATCTGGATCTGCTGCTGTGGGGGGATGCAGTCCTCGAGGGCGATCCGGTGACCCTGCCCCGGGATGAGATCCTCCGC
This sequence comes from Halorhodospira sp. 9621, assembly GCF_022228055.1. Lineage (NCBI taxonomy): Bacteria > Pseudomonadati > Pseudomonadota > Gammaproteobacteria > Chromatiales > Ectothiorhodospiraceae > Halorhodospira > Halorhodospira sp. 9621. The sequence goes on along the minus strand of NZ_JAJNRD010000004.1, from coordinate 150,207 downwards.
TTCGATTTTGTCCTCCGCCCCCTGGCCGAGCTGGCCCCCGAGGCCCGGCACCCGGTCAACGGGGAGTGCTTCCGCGATCTCTGGGCCGGTTTCACCGGCCACCCCTCCATCCGTCGTTCCGTGCCCCTGGCCGACTAGTCCCTGCGCCCGGCGCGGGCGTACGGGTTGGGGGCGTCCGGGTCGGGGCGCGTCTTGAAACGGCGGTGCAGCCACAGGTACTGCTCCGGGGCGTCGCGCACCTGAGCCTCGATGACCGAATTGATCCGCGTGGCGTCAGCGACGTCGTCGCCCGTCGGGAACGGCTCCAGCGCCGGCTCCAGGAAGACGTGCCAGCGGTTGCCGGCCAGGCGCCGGCAGTGCAGCGGCACCACCCGGGCGCCGGTGCTCCGCGCCAGGCGCGCGGTCATGGTTAGGGTGCTGGTCTCGACGCCCATGAACGGCGCGAAGACCGAACCCTGGCGGCCGAAGTCCTGGTCCGGGGCGTAGAAGACGACGTTGCCTTCACGCAGCACGCGCAGGATGCGACGCATGTCGGTATTGGGCAGCACATCGACCACGCCGGTGCGGCGCGCGCGCACCATGGCGGCGTTGAAGGCGCGGTCCTTGGCCGGCTTGTAGACCGGGTAGAAATCCGCGACGTGGGCGCCGATGATCTTCCCGCACATCTCTACGCTGGTGTAGTGCGGCCCCAGCAGGATAACCCCGCGACCGTGCTCCCGGGCCGCTTCTAGGTGCTCCAGGCCATCGATGGTGTAGTAGGGCGCCAGGCGGTTGATGGGTGCCCACCAGGCCAGTGCGCCTTCCAGCATGCCGCGGGCCGCCGAGCGGAAGTGTGCTCGCTCCAGGCGGCGCCGGCCGCGTGTGTCCAGCTCCGGGAAGGCCAGGCCCAAGTTGGTGCGCACGATGTGACGCCGGCTCGGCACCACCGCCCACAGCAGCATGCCGAGCCCGTCCCCGAGCCGGCCGATCAGCGGGATGGGCAGCAGCGCCAGCAGGCGCAGCACCCCGAGCCCGAGCCAGGTCGGCCAGTAGACGGGGTGGAAAATGTTGGTCGGCGGTTTTTTCTTCTTGCCCTTGCGGCGCTTTTTCTTCTCGCTCACCGGCGATCCGTGCTCTTTTCGGGTGAATGGGGCGGCTCGGGAGCGTAGTTTGGGCCGCTGGCGGCCGGCTCGCAAGCTGCCCCCGTAGCCATGAAAAAACCCCCGCCGGGCGAGGCCCGACGGGGGTTCGGTTGCGGCGTCAGGGCGCCGGGAACCGGACGGCTTACATCATGCCGCCCATGCCCCCCATGCCGCCCATGCCACCCATGTCGCCGCCACCGCCTTCGTCGTCCTTCTTCGGCAGGTCGGCGACCATGGCCTCGGTGGTCAGCATCAGCGCGGCCACGGAGGCAGCGTTCTGCAGGGCCGAGCGGGTGACCTTGGTCGGGTCGAGGACACCGGCCTGCACCAGGTCCACGTACTCGCCGGTGGCGACGTTGTAGCCCTGGTTGCCGCTGCCCTCCTTGACCTTGTTGACGATCACGGAGGCGTCCTCGCCGGCGTTGGTCACCAGCTGGCGCAGCGGCTCCTCCATGGCACGGCGGACCAGCGCGACGCCCTGGGTCTGCTCCTCGTTGGCGCCGCTCAGGCCCTCGAGGGCGGCCAGGGCGCGGATCAGGGCCGTGCCACCACCGGGGACGATGCCCTCTTCCACCGCAGCGCGGGTGGCGTGCAGGGCGTCCTCGACGCGGGCCTTCTTCTCCTTCATCTCGACCTCGGTGGCCGCGCCGACCTTGATCACGGCAACGCCACCGACCAGCTTGGCCACGCGCTCCTGGAGCTTCTCCTTGTCGTAGTCGGAGGTGGACTCCTCCATCTGCGCACGGATCTGCTCGACGCGGGCCATGATGTCGTCGTGACGGCCGGCGCCGCCGACGATGGTGGTCTCCTCCTTGGAGATCTGCACCTTCTTGGCGGTGCCCAGGTCGTCGACCGTGGCGTTCTCCAGGGTCATGCCGACCTCGTCGGAGATGACCGTGCCGCCGGTGAGGATGGCGATGTCCTGGAGCATGGCCTTGCGGCGGTCACCGAAGCCGGGCGCCTTGACCGCGGCGACCTTGACGATGCCGCGCAGGTTGTTGACCACCAGCGTGGCCAGGGCCTCGCCCTCAACCTCCTCGGCGATGATCAGCAGCGGCCGGTTCTGCTTGGCCACGCCCTCGAGCAGCGGCAGCAGATCGCGGATGTTGGAGATCTTCTTGTCGTGGAGGAGGATCGCCGCGTCCTCGAGCTCCGCCTTCATCGTCTGCTGATCGGTGACGAAGTAGGGGGAGAGGTAGCCGCGGTCGAACTGCATGCCCTCGACGACATCCAGCTCGTTCTCCAGGCCGGAGCCCTCCTCGACGGTGATCACGCCTTCCTTGCCGACCTTGCCCATGGCATCGGCGATGATCCGGCCCACGGCCTCGTCGGAGTTCGCGGAGATGGTGCCGACCTGGGCGATGGAGTTGTCGTCCTCGCAGGGCTTGGACAGCTCGTTGGCCAGGTAGTTGGAGGCCGTCTCGGTGGCCTTCTCGATGCCCTTCTTGAGCTCCATCGGGCTCATGCCCGCGGCCAGGGACTTCATGCCCTCGCGCAGGATGGCCTGGGCCAGGACGGTCGCGGTGGTGGTGCCGTCACCGGCGACGTCCGAGGTCTGCGAGGAGACCTCCTTGAGCATCTGCGCGCCCATGTTCTCGAAGTGGTCTTCGAGCTCGATCTCCTTGGCGACGGAGACGCCGTCCTTGGTGACGGTGGGGGCGCCGAAGCTCTTCTCGAGGACGGCGTTACGGCCGCGCGGGCCGAGGGTGACCTTGACGGCGTTGGCCAGCTGGTTGACGCCGCTCATCATGCGCTGGCGCGCATCATCGGAGAAACGGATTTCCTTCGCAGCCATGGTTGGCTCCTCTGCTCGATTCGGTGTTCGGGTCTCGGGTGTCTGGCTCGCTGCGCGTTGGAAGTCGGCGCTGCGTCAGCCCTCGAAGACGGCCATGATGTCGTCCTCGCGCATCACCAGGTAATCCTGGCCGTCGATCTTGACCTCGGTGCCGGCGTACTTGCCGAACAGGACCTGGTCGCCGACGTTCACCTCGACGGGGCGACGCTCGCCGTTGTCGAGCATCTTGCCGTTGCCGACAGCGATGACCTTGCCCTTCATCGGCTTCTCGGCCGCGGTGTCCGGGATGACGATGCCGCCCGGGGAAGTGCGCTCTTCTTCAAGGCGCTGGATGACCACTCGGTCGTGCAGGGGACGGATGCTCATCGGTCCTCTCTCCCTCTCTCTTTGGTCGTGGACTCTGGGATCTGGTTCGCCGCGCTTCCCGCGGCCTGCTAGCTGTTAGCACTCGGTAACCGTGAGTGCTAATCATATCGTTCGGTTCTTCTCCGTCAAGGGCTTCCGACACCTGCTTCGGGTGACGTTCCCTGCCGGTACCCGGTGGATGAGGACGCCGATGGTAGAATTCAACCCCTGTTCAACGACCGAGGAGGTGCAGCCATGTCGAGTCGAGAACTGGTCGTCCTGTGCACCTGCCCCGATGAGGAGACCGCCCGCCGGCTCGCCGGCGAGGTGGTGGAGGCGCGGCTGGCCGCCTGCGTCAACATCGTCCCGGGGGTGACCTCCGTCTTCTACTGGGAGGGAGAGGCGCAGGCGGAGACCGAGTGCCTGTTGGTGATCAAGACATCGGATTTTGCCTACACCCGATTGGAGGGGATGCTTGTGGAGCGGCATCCGTATGAACTTCCAGAGGTCATCGCGGTCGGCATCGAAAAGGGCCTGGCAGGCTTCCTGGACTGGATACGCGATGAAACCCGGTAGGAGGGTGTAAGCCGATGAAGGGCAGGATGCGTTACGACCGAGGCGGTCTGATCGCGGCGCTGTGGCTGGCGCTGGGTCTGCTGATTGCGGCCGCCCCGGCACAGGGAATGGTGGATCAGCAGGAGATCTTCCCGTTCACCGTCGAACAGGTGGGCGAGGATCGCCTGGTCGCACGCTGGGACGTGGCTGAGGACCACTACCTCTACCGCCACGCCTTCGACTTCGAGTTGCGCGACGGTGATAACGAGATCGTCGAGGTCGCGTACCCGAGCGGCGAGTCGTTCTCCGACGAGTTCTTCGGCGATGTGGTCATCTACCGGGGCACGCTGCAGGTGCACCTGGAGACCGCGGAGCCGATCGGCGAGGGGGCGCAGCTCTACGCCGAGTTCCAGGGTTGCAACGAGCCCGATTCCCTCTGCTACCCGCCAAGCAGCCTGGAGGCCGACCTCGGCTCCGGTGCCGTGCAGTACAGTGATGGCTCCGGCGGCCCCGCCGGCGGGGCCGGCAGTGGTCAGGGGCCCATGGGGGACCTGCAGGCGCTGCTCGGCGGCGGCAACCTCTGGGCCATCCTCGGGGGATTCTTCGTCGCCGGGCTGCTGCTCGCCTTCACCGCCTGCATCTACCCGATGATCCCGATCCTCTCGGGGCTGATCGTCGGCAGTCAGCCCGGCGGAGGCCGGCCCGGTACCGGGCGCGCGCTTTGGTTGTCCTTCGTCTACGTCCAAGGCATGGCGATTACCTACGCGCTGGCCGGCGCCCTGGCCGGGCTCTCCGGGCGCGCCATCCAGGCCGACCTGCAGGGGCCGGTGGTGACGGTGGCCTTCAGTGCCTTGTTCGTCGCCCTGGCGCTGGCCATGTTCGGGCTTTACAACCTGCAGATGCCGGCCTCGGTCCAGGGCCGGCTGCAGGCCGCTTCCAGCCGGTTGCCGGGCGGGCAGACGGCCGGAGTGGCGGCCATGGGTGTGCTCTCCACGCTGATTGTCGGCGCGTGCTCAGGGCCGGCACTGGTAGCCGCGCTGGCGTTCATCGGCAACACCGGCGAGGTGGTCCTCGGTGCCGGGGCGCTCTATGTCATGGCGCTGGGTATGGGGGCACCGCTGCTGGCCGTGGGCACGGCCGCGGGGCGCTGGATGCCGCGCTCCGGGCCGTGGATGGAGTCGGTCAAGCAGGTCTTCGGCTTCATCTTCCTGGGGGTGGCCTGGTGGATGTCCGCCCGTCTGATGCCGGACTGGCTGGTGCTGGCCGGCTGGGCGGCGCTGCTGCTGGCCGCCGCCGCGTGGCTCGTCTGGCGCCTGCTGCGCAGCCGTGGTGGGGGCGGTTCGCTGCCCATCCGGGCGGCGGGGGCCACGCTGGCCGTTCTGCTGGCGGTGGCCGGCGGGGCGCAGGTCCTGGGGGCGGCTACCGGTGCCGGCGATCCGCTGCGGCCCTGGGTCGGGATCACCGGCGATCCGTACGCCCAGGCCCGGGCTCGCGTGCTGGAGGAGTGGCACCACGTCGAGACCCTCGACGAACTCGAGGCGCTGCTCGCCGAGGCCCGCGAGGATGGCCGGCCGGTGGTCATCGACTTCTCGGCCGAGTGGTGCGTCTACTGTGTCCAGCTCGAGGAACGCACGCTCCCGGATGAGCGGGTGCAGGAGGCCCTTGAGGGCGCCGAGAAGGTGCGCATCGACGTCACCGACATGAGCGACGCGGACCGCGAGCTGATGGAGGCGTACGGCGTCTATCTGCCTCCGGCCATCCTCTTCTATGACGGCGAGGGCGAGGAGCGCTCGGAGCATCGGGTGGCCGGCTTCAAGGATGCCGAGGCGTTCGCTGAGCGCACCCGCGAAGCCTTCGGCGGCTGATCGGCCGGCCCGCGGCTCCTTTGGAATCCGCGCCGGCCGGCAGGGTTCAGCGCCGGTCGGCGCGGGCAATACGTCGCAGCCATCCCCGGGGAAACGGCGGCGAATGTGTTGCGATCGCCGTAAAACTGGACAATCTTTCGGCGCTCAGTCAGAATCGCGGACGGTGCGAGTCGGGTGAGCGCGTCAGATGCCTAAGCTGCTGTTAATCCACGGGCCCAATCTGAATCGGCTGGGAACCCGCGAGCCGGAACGCTACGGACGGCTGACGCTTCAGGACATCGAAACCCGCTTGCGGTCCATCTGCGATGCGGCCGATGTACAGCTGCACAGCGCCCAGTCCAATCACGAGGGCGAGCTCATCGATCGAATCCACGCCGCGGCGGACGAGGGCGTCGAGTTCATCGTCATCAATCCCGCGGCCCTCACGCACACCAGCGTCGGTCTGCGCGACGCGCTGCTCGCCGTCGCGCTGCCGTTCATCGAGGTGCACTTGAGCAACGTCCACGCCCGCGAGGCGTTCCGGCAACACTCTTTTCTGTCCGACATCGCCGAGGGGGTGGTCACCGGCCTCGGCGCGGACGGCTATGAATTTGCGGTCCGTGCAGCCATCCGGCGCATGGGCGGGCAGGCCTGAATACAGGGTTTCGTCGATCTATGGATATTCGCAAGATCAAACGTCTTATCGAGCTGCTCGACGAGTCCGGCGTCCACGAGATTGAGATCGCCGAGGGCGAGGAGTCGGTCCGGATCACGCGCAACGCGCCCAACCCGCCGCCGCAGCCGCAGCCGGCGTATGCTGCGCCGGCACCGGCGCCCGCCGCGGCCCCGCCGGCGGCTGCAGCCGCGGCGCCGGCCGGCGCCGCCGAGCCCGAGGAGGCCGGCGACGATGAGCCGGAGGGCGAGCCGATCCGCTCGCCGATGGTCGGTACCTTCTACCGGGCTCCGTCGCCGACGGCCAAGCCGTTCGTCGAGGAGGGGCAGCGGGTCAAGGCCGGCGACACGTTGTGCATCGTCGAGGCAATGAAGATGCTCAACCAGATCGAGGCCGACCGCGACGGGGTGATTACCGCCGTTCTGGTCGAGAACGGTCAGCCCGTCGAGTACGACCAGCCGCTGTTCCTGATCTCCGACTGAGTGAGCACCATGCAGAAGATCCTCATCGCCAACCGCGGCGAGATCGCGCTGCGCATCCTGCGCGCCTGCCGTGAGCTGGGCATCCGCAGTGTCGCCGTGCACTCGGCGGCTGATCGCGAGCTCAAGCACGTGCGCCTGGCCGACGAGTCGGTCTGCATCGGGCCGAACAACGTCCGCGACAGCTACCTCAACATCCCGGCGATCATCGCCGCCGCCGAGGTGACCGACTCCACCGCCATCCACCCCGGCTACGGCTTCCTCTCGGAGAATGCCGACTTTGCTGAGCGGGTGGAGCAGTCGGGTTTCGTCTTCATCGGCCCGCGCGCCGAGAGCATCCGCACCATGGGTGACAAGGTCTCGGCGATCCGCGCCATGAAGGAGGCCGGCGTACCGTGTGTGCCCGGCTCCAACGGTCCGGTGCCCGAGGACGATCCCGACGAGACGCTGCGTATCGCCTCGGAGATCGGCTATCCGATCATGATCAAGGCGGCCTCCGGCGGTGGCGGCCGCGGCATGCGCGTGGTGCGCAGTGAGGCGGCGCTGCTCAATGCCGTGTCGCTGACGCGCGGCGAGGCCGAGAACGCCTTCGGCGACGGCACCGTCTACATGGAGAAGTACCTGGAGAAGCCGCGCCATATCGAGGTGCAGGTGCTCGCAGACCACCACGGCAACGCCATCCATCTGGGCGAGCGCGACTGCTCCATGCAGCGGCGTCACCAGAAGGTGGTCGAGGAGGCGCCGGCGCCGGGGATCACCGAAAAGCAGCGCCAGGATATCGGCGAGCGCTGCGCCGAGGCGTGTCGGCAGATGGGCTACCGCGGCGCGGGCACCTTCGAGTTCCTCTACGAGAACGGCGAGTTCTACTTCATCGAGATGAACACCCGGATCCAGGTCGAGCACCCGGTCACCGAGATGGTCACCGGCTGCGATCTGGTCGCCGAGCAGATCCGCATCGCCTCGGGCGAGCCGCTGAGCTGGCGCCAGGAGGACATCCAGGTGCGCGGCCACGCCGTGGAGTGCCGGATCAACGCCGAGGATCCGAAGACCCTGATGCCGTGCCCGGGCACCATCGACCACTTCCACGCCCCGGGTGGCCCCGGGGTGCGTGTGGACTCCCACGTCTACACCGGCTACGCCGTGCCGCCGTACTTCGACTCCATGATCGGCAAGCTGATCACCCATGGTCCGAGCCGGGACAGCGCGCTGGCCCGCATGCGCACGGCGCTATCCGAGATCGTGGTCAGCGGCATCGGCACCAATATCTCGCTGCAGCAGGAGATCATCGGGGATGCCGCGTTCCGCGCCGGCGGGACCGACATCCACTATCTGGAGAAGAAGCTCGCCCTCGATTAAGGCTTGCACCACGGTGCGGCGACGCCCTGTAATGGGCGCAGGCGGGCAGACCCCAGCGGGGAGACGAGCATGATCAAGCGGATCGCGGCGGTGGCGGCCCTGGCACTTTGGGCGACAGCCCCGATGGCGCGGGAGCTGGACATCAATCTTCACGACGACGCCGCGGAGGTCGGGTTCTACTTCCCGCCCACCGAGGAGATGTACGTCGAGGATGCCGATCTGGGCGGCAGCCTGTTCTTCAACGACGACGGGGATGTCGCCCTCAGCGGCATCGTCCACGTCACCGGGCCGCCGGCCGAGGGGTTCAGCCCGCTTCAGTTCGGGGCCGGGGCCAAGGGTTACATCATCTACGCCGACGAGCCCGAACGCACCGTCGGCGCCTTGGCTCTGGGCGGTTCCGCGCGATTGAGCATACCGGCCCAAGTGCCCCAGGCGCTGGTCATCCGCGGCCATGTGGCGCCGAACATCACCGCCTTTGGCCGCGCCAAGCGGGTCTTCGAGGGGAATATACGTTACAAGCTGGACTTCACCCCTCGGGCCAGCGCCTATCTGGGTTTCCGCTACCTTCGCCTGCACATGTCGAGCGCCAGCAACCAGACCCTGGACAACAACCTCCACCTCGGCGTGCGGGTTCGGTTCTAGCTCAGCTGAGCAGCAGGCGCAGGGCCACGAACAGCAGCAGGATCGCGAACAGTCGCCGCAGCCGCCTTGCCGGGACCCGGTGGGCCAGCCGCGCCGCCAGAGACGAGGCGAGCAGGCTGGCCGTGACGATCCCGGCGAATGCCGGCCAGTAGATGTAGCCGGTGGCTCCCGGGGGTAGCTGCGGCTCACCCCAGCCGACGACCAGGTAGCCCAGGGCCCCGGTCAGCCCCAGCGGGAGCGCGGTGGCCGATGAGGTGCCCACCGCCCGGTGCATGGCCAGGCCGCGCCAGACCAGATACGGGACGGTCACCGTGCCGCCGCTGACCCCGACCATGGCCGACAGGGTGCCGATGCCGCCCCCGACTCCGGCGAGCACGCCGTCCCCCCCGCCACCACCGCGCCGCGGTGGCTGCCAGCCGGAGAGCATGTAGAGCGAGACCAGCAGTAGGAAGGTTCCGAACAGTCGCTGCAGTGCGACACCGTCCAGGTAGCCAGCCAGCCCCGTGCCCAGCACCGCCCCGGCAACCATGCCGGCCCCCAGGCGCAGCAACAGCGGCATGTCCACGGCCCCCAGCCGGTAGTGGCCGCGTGCCGAGCCCAGCGAGGTGACCACCACCGTAGCCAGCGAGGTGCCGATGGCCAGGTGGGTGGCGACCGCCGGGGCGACCCCGAGTACCGGGAAGACCAGCAGCAGGACGGGGACCACCACGATCCCGCCGCCGACCCCGAACAGCCCGGCGGTCGCACCGGCCAGGCAGCCGGCACCGAGGTAGATCAGCAATTCGAGCACCGGCCGAGTGTCGGCGGGATCAGCCCGCGGTGCAAGGGGTGGCCCGGCGTCGTTGAAAAGTTGCGCATAAAAGGCCACGGTATCGCACCGTAGCGATCGTTATTCGGTTCTTCAGGAGACCGTTCATGGACGCGAAGACCGTCTGTATCGTCGGCGGGACCGGTTTCGTCGGGATGCATGTGGCCAACCGGCTCGCCGGGCGGGGGTACGCGATACGGGCGCTGACCCGCCGCTACTACCGTGGCCGCGACCTGCTGCCCTTCCCCGGGCTGCGACTGATCGAGGCCGACGTCCACGACGAGCGGCAGCTGGTGCGCCACTTCAGCGGTTGCCACGCCGTGATCAACCTGGCCGGTGCCCACACCGGCCGCAATGGCCCGCGCGAGGGTGCCTATCGCGAGGTCCACGTCGACCTGGCCCGGCGGGTGCTTTCCGCCGCTCGCCGGGCCAGCGTGCCACGCTACCTGCACATGAGCGCCGTCGGCGCGCACCCGGACGCCAACAGCCTGTTCCTGCGCACCAAGGGCGAAGGCGAGCAGCTGGTGCGGGCGGCGGATCCGGAGCAGATCGGTGCCACGGTGCTGCGACCGTCGGTGATCTTCGGCAGTGGCGATCGGTTCCTGAATCGCTTCGCCGGGCTCCTGCGCTTCGCCCCCGGGGTCTTCTTCCTGCCCACGCCGGACGCCCGCTTCCAGCCGGTCTTCGCCGGCGACGTGGGCCAGGCAGTGATCAACGCCATGGAGAATCCGCGTACGGCCGGGCGTGCCTACGAGCTCTGCGGACCGCAGATCTATACCCTGCGCGAGCTGGTGGAGTACGTCGCCGAGCTGCGCGGCCTGCGCCGCCGGGTGGTCGGCCTGAACGACAGCCTGTCCCAGGCCAGTGCCCGAGTGCTCGGCTGGATGCCCGGCAGACCGTATACCCTGGATCAGTACCGGCTCAGCGCCACCCCGAGCTGCTGCGCCGAGGACGGCCTGGCGGCACTGGGCATCCAGGCGAACGCGCTCGAGGCCATCGCACCAAACTACCTGGGCACGGCCGGGCGGCAGGCGCAGTATCAGCAAGCCCGGCGCGAGGCCGGTCGCTAGCCCGTGCAACGGTATCGTGTCGGCGGCGCGGTCCGCGATCGCCTCCTGGGGCGGTCGGTGGACGAGGTGGACTGGGTGGTGGTCGGAGCCACGCCCGAGGCCATGGAGGCGGCCGGCTATCGCCCGGTGGGCCGGGAGTTCCCGGTCTTCCTCCACCCGCAGACCGGCGAGGAGCACGCCCTGGCGCGCACCGAGCGCAAGACGGCGGTGGGATACCACGGGTTCGCCTTCCACGCGGCGCCGGATGTCACCCTGGAGCAGGACCTGGCCCGGCGCGATCTGACCATCAACGCCATGGCCGAGGATGCCGAGGGCAACCTCATCGACCCGTTCGGCGGCCGGGCCGACCTCGAGGCCCGTCGGCTGCGCCATGTCACCGAAGCCTTTGCCGAGGACCCGGTGCGCATCCTGCGCCTGGCGCGTTTCGCGGCGCGTTTCGCCGATGCGGGTTTCGTCGTCGCCGAGGACACTATGGCCTTGTGCCAGCGCATGGTCGATGCTGGCGAGGTCGACGCCCTGGTCCCGGAGCGGGTGTGGCAGGAGCTGGCTCGGGGCCTGATGGAGCCCGCGCCCAGGCGCATGATCGAGGTCCTGCGTGAGGCCGGCGCCTTGGCCCGCGTGCTGCCCGAAGTGGATGCCCTGTTCGGTGTGCCGCAGCCGCCTGCGTACCACCCCGAGGGTGATGCCGGCACCCACACCCTCAAGGCCCTAGACGCCGCGGCGGGCAACGGTGCGCCGCTGGAGGCGCGCTTTGCCGTGCTGCTCCACGATGTGGGCAAGGCGCTCACGCCGGCCGAGGAGCTCCCCCATCACCCGGGCCACGAGGCCGCCGGAGTCGAGCCGGCGCGGGAGGCCAGCGAGCGTCTGAAGGCGCCGCGGGCGTGCCGGGACCTGGCCATCCTGGTCACACGTTGGCACATGCGCGCCCACCGCGCGCCGGAGCTGCGCCCCGGGGCGCTGGTGGAACTCTTCGAGGCCCTGGACCTGTTCCGGCGCCCGGAGCGCCTGGAGCCGTTCCTCCAGGCCTGCCTGGCGGACTACCGCGGCCGTGCCGGCAACGAGGTGGCCGACTGGCCCGCCGGGGCCTTCCTTCGCGACGCCTTCGAGGCGTGCCGCGGGGTGTCGGCGCGCGTCTTCGTCGAGCAGGGCCTGCGTGGGCCGGAGGTGGGCGAAGCGGTGCGCGAGGCGCGCTGCCGGGCGATGGCACAGGTCCCGCGCCCGGAGCGCGGCGGGACGGCCGCCGGCACGCCGCCGGCGGATCCGGATTAGAGCGTGGCGCGTCGGTCGGCCAGGGTGAAGCCGCTCAACGGGCCATGGTAGCCGCGCCCCAGGGCCATCACCTTGAACCGCTCCCCCATGTCGCCGGGGTGGGTGATGCGCTGGACCTCGTTGCTGACGGCCACCTGGCCGGCCGCATCGGCGCCGTCGATGGCCGACTCGGCGACCTGGGCAAGGCCGGCGCCCATGAGAAACGGCCCCTGCGGTGCATAGCCGAGGATCTCCAACCCGCAGTCGAGGGCCGCGTCGGCCACCGCCGTGAAGTCGACGAAGGCGGTGATGTCCTGCAGCCCGGGGTGAAAAAACGGATCGTCGTGGGCCCGGTGGCGGAAGTGGCAGAGCAGGGTGCCGCGGTGGCGCTCGGCCAGATAGTACTCGCGGCGGGGGTAGCCGTAGTCGAGCCACAGCATCACGCCGTGCGGCAGCGCCTCGGACAGCCCGCGGAGGAAGGGCTGGAGGCGGGTGCAGACCTCAGAGACGTAGCCCTCGGGCAGGGGCGCGTCCAGGCGTGCCTCGATGGCGGCGACGGCCCGCTGCAGCTCGGTGTCGGCGGGCTGTTCGCTCCACGCAAAGCCGTCGCCGTCGGGCTGCACGCCGAGCTCGCGGATCCCGTCGCCGCGCTTGACGAAGCGGCGCACCGGCAGGGCGTCGAGGACCTCGTTGGCGACCCAGACCGCCCGCGGGCTGTCGGTGGGCAGCGTCTCGAGCCACTCGACGCGCTCGAGCAGGTGGGGGACGAGGTCGGCGAGGGTCTGCTCCTGCTCCTGGCGCAGGGCGGCGCTCACCTCGAGCATGCGCCAGCGCCGCGGCAGACGGCCGAGGTGCTCGAGTTCGGCCAGCGCAGCGGCCGCCAGGCGTCCGGTGCCCGGGCCGAGCTCGATGACGTCGCCGCCACCCAGGTGGTCGAGGATTTCCGCGGCCTGCCGGGCCAGGGTGCGGGAGAACAGCGCGCTGAGTTCCGGGGCGGTGGCGAAGTCGCCCCCGGCACCGAAACGGGCCGCGCCGGCGCGATAGTAGCCGAGGCCGGGCTCGTACAGGGCCCGGTCCATGAAGGCCTCGAAGGTCAGCGCACCGCCGGCCTCGTCCATGGCCGTACGCAGGCGCTGGCTCAGGCGGTGGCTGATCGCCAGGGCGGCCGGGTCGAGGTCCAGGGCGGGGTTGTCTCGGGTCATGCCCGAGAGTTTCAGGGGCAACGCGCCGCGTGGCAAGGCGTATCGTCCGTGCCGCGTTTCCGGTATACGGTGGAGGGCGGCAGCGCCGCCCGGAGCTGATTGAAACTTGCAACGCGCCACTGATCGACAGAGACTTGCGCCATGCTGGATGTCATCCTTGTAATCATCGGTTATCTCATCGGTTCCATCTCCTCGGCGATCGTGGTCTGCCGGGTGATGAATCTCGGCGACCCGCGCCAGGGCGGCTCCGGCAACCCCGGGGCGACCAACGTGTTGCGCCTGGCCGGCAAGGTGCCGGCGGGCATTACCCTGGTTGGCGACTGGCTCAAGGGGACGCTCCCGGTGCTGCTGGCCTGGCTGGCCACCGAGGATCCGGTGGTGGCCAGCGCCGCGGGTCTGGCGGCCTTCTTTGGCCACCTGTTCCCGGTCTACTTCCGGTTCCAGGGGGGCAAGGGTGTGGCCACGGGCCTGGGGGTGATCCTGGCCTGGTCTCCGCTGGCCCTGCTGGCCACTGCGGTGACCTGGCTGGCCGTGGCCGGCGCCTTCCGCTACTCCTCGCTGGCCGCCGTGGTGGCCTTCGCCATGGCGCCGATCTACATGCTCTGGCTCTCGGGCTCGCCGGTGCTCACCGCGGCGACGGCCATCCTCACGGTGGCCATCGTCTGGCGCCACCGCGAGAACATCGTCCGGCTCGCCGCCGGTGAGGAGAGCCGCATCGGCTCCTCGGGCTCATGAGCGAGCGTGCGGCCGGCAGCAGCCCGTTCCGGATCGGGCACGCGGCTGCCGTCCTGCGCCGCGGTGGGGTGGTGGCCTATCCCACCGAGGCGGTCTGGGGGCTGGGGTGCGATCCGCGGCGCGACGACGCCGTGGCGCGCCTGCTGGCGCTGAAGGGTCGTCCCGAGCGTCAGGGCCTGATCCTGATCGCCGCCGAGCCGGAGCAGCTCGGCGGCTTCCTGGCACCGCTGCCGGAGGAGCGGGCCGAGGAGATCCGCGCCAGCTGGCCGGGGCCGATGACCTGGGTGCTGCCGGCCTCGCCCCGGGCGCCGAGGTGGGTCAGTGGTGGACGCGACACGGTGGCCGTGCGGGTGACCGCGCATCCGGTGGCCGCGGCCCTGTGCCGGGCCTTCGGCGGTGCGCTGGTCTCCACCAGCGCCAACCCCTCGGCCGGGCGGCCCGCTCGGAGCGCACCGCAGGTGCGGCGTTACTTCGGCACGCGGATCGATGCCCTGGTGCCTGGTCGGCTGGGCGGGCTGGGGCGCCCCACCCCCATCCGGGACGGGCGCAGCGGGGCGTACCTGAGACGCTGAGCCGCCGTTTTCTGAATCCGTCCGGATCGGAGTCTCCCCTGTGCGCGTACTAGGTATCGAGAGTTCCTGTGACGAAACCGCCGCGGCGGTCTACTGCCGCCGCGAGGGTCTGCTGGCGCACGCCGTGCACAGCCAGGTGGTCGACCATGCCGCTTATGGCGGGGTTGTGCCGGAGCTGGCCTCACGGGATCACGTGCGCAAGTTGCCCGGGTTGGTCAACGGGGTGCTGCGTGACGCCGGCCTGACGCCGGCGGAGCTCGACGGCGTCGCCTGGACCCGCGGCCCCGGCCTGCCCGGGGCGTTGATGGTCGGGGCCGCCTTCGCGCGGACTCTGGCCTGGGCCCGCGGCCTGCCCGCCGTCGGCGTCCACCACATGGAGGGGCATCTGCTGGCTCCGCTGCTCGAGCCGGATCCGCCGGCGATGCCGCTGGTGGCCCTGTTGGTCTCCGGGGGGCATACCATGCTGGTGCAGGTGGCGGACTTTGGCCGCTACCGCGTCCTTGGGGAGTCGGTGGATGACGCCGCCGGCGAGGCGTTCGACAAGACCGCCCGGCTGCTGCAGCTGCCGTATCCCGGTGGTCCGTCCATCGCCCGCCTGGCCGCGGAAGGGACTCCGGGCGCGGTGCGCCTGCCGCGGCCGATGACCGACCGGCCGGGGCTCGATTTCAGCTTCAGCGGGCTGAAGACCGCCGTCCTGCATGCCGTCGAGGCTGCCGGGGACGACTCCCAAGGGCGGGCGGACATCGCCCACGGATTCCAGGAGGCGGTGGTGGATACCCTGGTGATCAAGTGCCGGCGTGCGCTCGAGCAGACCGGCGCGGGCCGGCTGGTGGTCTCGGGCGGGGTGGGGGCCAACGCCCGGCTGCGCGAGCGGCTCGACGAGGCCGGGCGCGCGAGCGGATTCACCGCCCACTACCCGCGCTTGGAGCTGTGTACCGACAACGCCGCGATGATCGCCTACACCGGCTTGCGTCGCCTGGAGGCCGGCCACCGCGACGATCTCGACTTCAGCGTGCGCCCACGCTGGCCGCTGGCCGAACTCAGGTAGTCGCCTTGCTGCGCCCGCGCCCGCCCTTGGAGGTGCCGCCGCGGCGCCCCTTGCGGGCCGGTGCCTTGGCGATCAGCTCCTGGCACTCCTCGTGGGTGAGCGAGTCCGGCTCCCGGTCCTTGGGCACCTTGGCGTTCTTCTCGCCGTTGGTGATGTACGGTCCGTAGCGCCCGCGCAGGATCTGAATCCCGTCGCCGAAGTCGTGGATGATCCGGTTGGCGTCGGCCTGTTTCTTCTCCCGGACCAGCTCGTGGGCCCGCTCCTTGGTAATGGTGTACGGGTCCTCGTCCTTGGGGATGGAGACGAACTTCTTGCCGTAGCGCACGTAGGGGCCGAAGCGGCCGATGCTGACCTGTACGTCTTCGCCCTCCTCGGTCTCGCCCATATCCCGCGGCAGCTTGAACAGCTGCAGGGCCTCATCGAGGGTGATCGTGTCGATGCTCTGACCGGGGCGCAGGCCGGCGAAGCGCGGCTTCTCGTCGTCGTCCCGGGAGCCGAGCTGGGCGAACGGCCCGTAGCGGCCGATGCGTACCGTCACCGGCTTGCCGGTCTTCGGGTCGGTGCCGAGTTCGCGGGCCTGGACGGCCTCCTGGCGCGAGACGTTCTTCTTCTCCTCGACCCGCTCGCGGAAGGGCTCCCAGAACGCCTCGAGGACCGGCACCCAGTCCTGCTCGCCGCGGGAGATGGCGTCCAGGTCGTCCTCGAGCCGGGCGGTGAAGTCGTAGTCGACATAACGGTCAAAGTGCTCGGTGAGGAACTTGTTAACCGTGCGCCCGATGTCGGTGGGGATGAAGCGCTTGCCGTCCATCTCCACGTAGTTGCGGTTCTGCAGCGTGGAGATGATCGAGGCGTAGGTGGACGGCCGGCCGATGCCGTACTCCTCCAGGGCGCGCACCAGGCTAGCCTCGGTGTAGCGCGGCGGCGGCTCAGTGAAGTGCTGCTCGGCGCGGATGGCGTGTAGCTCCACCTGCTCGCCTTCCTCGAGCTCCGGGAGGAACTTCTCGCCGGAGTCGTCCTTGCCGTCGTCACTGCCTTCGCGGTAGACGACCATGAAGCCCGGATCGGCCACCGTGGAGCCGGTGGCCCGCAGCAGGTGGCGGGCGTCGGCGTCCGCGGCCAGGTCGACGGCCACCGTGTGGATGGTGGCGTGCTTCATCTGCGAGGCGACCGCCCGCTTCCAGATGAGGTCGTAGAGCTTGCGCTGCTCGTCGTTGAGGTAGGCACGCACATCGTCCGGGTGGCGTGCCGCCGACGTGGGCCGGATGGCCTCGTGGGCCTCCTGGGCATTCTTCGAGCGGGTCTTGTAGACCTGCGCCTTGTCCGGGAGCCTGTCGGCCCCGTAGCGATCCGTGATCGCCTGGCGCATCTCGGTGATCGCCTCGCCGGAGAGGTTCACGGAGTCGGTCCGCATGTAGGTGATCAGGCCGACGGCGCTGCCCTCGCCGACGTCGATGCCCTCGTAGAGCTGCTGGGCGATGCGCATGGTCCGGCTGGCGGTGAAGCCGAGCTTGCGCGATGCCTCCTGCTGCAGGGTCGAAGTGATGAACGGTGCTGCCGGATTGCGGCGGCGCTGCTTGCGCTCCACCGAGGCGACCCGCAGCGTCCCGATGACCTCGGTGTCGCCATCGCCGACGGGGCCCAGCCGGGACGGGTCCGCCTGGGCCCGGGCCGCCTCGCGCAGCGTGCGGTCCACTTCCTGCGCGTGGGCCTCGTCGGTGATGGTGAACTGGCGGACCTTCTCGCCGTGGAGTTGCGAGAGCTTGGCCACGAAGGGCTGCTGCGCCTTGGCCGCATCCGCCTCGACGCTCCAGTACTCCTGGGGCTCGAACTGCTCGATCTCGGTCTCACGCTCGCAGATCATGCGCAGCGCGGGGCTTTGCACACGCCCGGCGGAGAGGCCGCTGGTGATCTTGCGCCAGAGCAGCGGCGAGAGGTTGAACCCGACCAGGTAGTCCAGGGCGCGGCGGGCCTGCTGGGCGTTGACCAGCTCCTCGGAGATGTCCCGCGGGTGGTCCATGGCCTCCTGGATGGCGCCCTTGGTGATCTCGTGAAAGACCACCCGGTAGACCGGCTTGCCGTCCAGGATCCCCTTGTCGCGGAGCAGCTCCACCAGGTGCCAGGAGATGGCCTCGCCCTCGCGGTCCGGGTCGGTGGCCAGGTAGAGGGCATCGGCTTTCCGGGCCGCCTTGGCGATGGCATCGACGTGTTTCTGGTTCTTGTCGATGGGCGCGTACTTCATGGCGAAGCCGCTGGACGGATCCACCGCCCCCTCCTTGGGGACGAGGTCACGGACGTGGCCGTAGGAGGCCATGACCTCGTAATCGGAACCCAGGTATTTGTTGATCGTGCGCGCCTTGGCAGGCGACTCGACGATGACGAGGCTTTTACCCATGCAGAGCCGTTCGTGTATGTAGAGGAGGGCGGTCGGGTGGCGACCGAAGGGCGGTGCCGGGCCGTGGAACCGGCCGCCGCGCCGGGGCGCGGCGGCCACCCGTCGTCAGTGGACGAGGTGCGTCGGGACGTCGAACATCAGGTTCTCCATCCAGTTGTACGCCTCTTCCTCGCCGGGGCGATTGAACAGGACCATGAGGATGACCCATTTGACCGTATCGAGATCCACCTCGTGGTCATCCAGCGCCAGGATCCGGTCGAGCACCAGCTCGCGACTTTCCGCGGTGAGAATGCCGACCTGCTCCAGGTAGAGAATGAACCCGCGCGTCTCGGTGTCCAGGCGCGCCAGCTCGGGGTCGCCGAACAACCGGATCGACGACTTGCCCGACGGGGCGGCCGGCAGTACGCGGGAGTCGGCCAGGGCGTCGAGCCACTCGAACGCCTTGCGGATCTCCATCGCGCTGAAGCCGGCCTCGTGGAGCTCGCTCTCGAGCGAGTCCCGATCGCCGGGTTCCTCGTCGTTGTAGAGGTAGTTCTCGAACAGGTACATCAGGACTTCGAAAACGTTCTGCTTCATCTTCAGCCCTCTGGCCCGCGCCGCTGATACCGGCCCCCGGGTATCGCAGTCACCAGGCCTTTCAGCTCCATGGTTAGCAGAATGGATGAAAGCCTATCGAGCGTCAATCCAGACCGCTGCTGGAGGGTGTCGAGGGTGAGCGGATCGTGGCCGAGGGCCGCGAGGATGCGCGCCTCGTCCGGATCCGCGGCTGGACTGGTCGAATCCGAGGGGGCGTTCACGGGGGCGCTGCCGACCGTGCCCGGGAGTTCTTCCAGGATATCGTCCACCGATTCTACCAGCTTGGCACCCTCCCGCAGAAGCGCATGGCACCCGCGGGCCAACGGGTCGTGGATGGATCCGGGTACGGCGAAGACCTCGCGGCCCTGTTCGGCGGCGAGCCGGGCGGTGATCAGCGAGCCGCTGTGGCGGCCGGCCTGAACGACCACCACCCCCAGCGACAGGCCGCTGACGATGCGGTTGCGCCGCGGGAAGTGGGCCGCCAGCGGTCCGCAGCCGGGGGGCAGCTCGCCGAGGACGGCGCCGGAGGCGAGGATCCTGGCGTGGAGGCGGCGGTGGCGGGCCGGATAGATCCGGTCCGGGCCGGTGCCGACGACCGCCAGCGTGGTGCCGCCAGCCTCCAGGGCACCGCGGTGGGCAGCGGCATCGATGCCTGTGGCCAGGCCACTGGTGGTGGCGACCCCGGCTCGTGCCAGGCCTGCGGCCAGGTCGTGGGCCAGGTCGCGCCCGGCGGCGGTGGCGTGGCGGCTGCCGACGATGGCCACCTGAGGGTGGTGCAGGGTCGCCGGGTCGCCGGCGACGAACAGTAGCGGTGGCGGGTCGGGGATCTCGGCCAGCTGCCCCGGGTAGCCCGGCCGCGCCAGGCGCAGTAGGTGGCGC
The DNA here is from genome assembly GCF_022228055.1 of Halorhodospira sp. 9621. Lineage (NCBI taxonomy): Bacteria > Pseudomonadati > Pseudomonadota > Gammaproteobacteria > Chromatiales > Ectothiorhodospiraceae > Halorhodospira > Halorhodospira sp. 9621. The sequence goes on along the minus strand of NZ_JAJNRD010000004.1, from coordinate 130,867 downwards.
GCCCCCGGGCCGTCCAGCCAGCGGGCATCGGCCCGGGCGGCGGCCCAGTCCGGGGCGAGGATACCGGCCTCCGTGGTGGCGTCGAGACCCAGACTGCGCAGGGCGCTGCGCCCGGCCCGGAAGACCGCCTCCGGCCCGCCGAAGGCCGCCATCAGCCGGGACCAGGTGCGCGGGCCCACGCCGGGAACCCGCGCCAGGGCGAGGGCGTGGTAGGTGTCGTCGTCCATGTCGTTGCTCACCGTCCTTGGCAAGGGACCGATACGTTGCCCGGCGGCGGCGGGCGGGCGCAAGGGCGGGGTTGCTGCGGAAGCGGTTCTCAGATGCGCCGTAGAAGCATTCCAGGTTGTGGCTGCCCTCCGTGCGCCGGTGCGTTACAATCGATGCGTCACTCAACAATAGGCGCAGCATCGCTCATGGCCCTCCTCGATATACTTGTTTACCCTGACCCCCGCCTCCGCGAGCGGGCCGAGCCCGTCGCGGAGGTCGATGACGCCGTCCGCCGTCTGGCAGACGACATGCTTGAAACCATGTACGAGGCTCGCGGCATCGGGCTGGCCGCCACGCAGGTGGGGGACCGCCGGCGGGTGGTGGTGATCGACGTCTCCGAGGAGCGCGACGAGCCGCGGGTGCTGGTCAATCCGGAAATCCTCGAGGCCACCGGTGAGGCCAGTGGCGAGGAGGGGTGCCTGTCCATTCCGGGCTACTACGACGACGTTGCGCGGGCAACGCGGGTGCGTTACCGGGCGCTGGAGCGCGATGGCCGGGTGGTCGAGGACGAGGCTGAGGGCACCCTGGCCGTCTGCCTGCAGCACGAGATCGACCACCTCGAAGGTCGGCTGTTCATCGATTACCTCTCCGAGCTCAAGCGCAAGCGGGTGCGCAAGCGTATGGAGAAGCGTGAGCGGTTCAGCGCGGCGGGCTGATGGCGGCACGGATCATCTTTGCGGGAACGCCGGAGTTCGCGGTGCCCGGCCTCGATGCTCTGGTCGAGGCCGGCGTGCCGCCGGTGGCTGTTTTCACCCAGCCTGATCGCCCCGCCGGTCGGGGACGCCGGCTGACGCCGCCGCCGGTCAAGCGTGCCGCCGACCGGCACGGGCTGACCGTTCACCAGCCCGAGCGCCTCGGCGACGAGGAGGCAGCGCGGATCCGTGAGCTGGCACCCGACCTGATGGTGGTGGTGGCCTACGGCCAGATCCTGCGGCGCAACGTGCTGGATGCACCACGCTGCGGGTGCGTGAATGTCCACGCCTCGCTGCTGCCGCGCTGGCGGGGGGCGGCGCCCATCCAGCGCGCCCTGCTCGCCGGCGACGAGCAGACCGGCGTGACCCTGATGCAGATGGACGAGGGCCTGGATACCGGACCGATGCTCGCCCGCGAGGGGACTCCCATCAGCGCCGACGAGACCGCCGGGTCCCTCCACGATCGACTGGCCCGGATCGGCGCCGACCTGCTGGTCGCGCACCTGGCGGAGATCCTGGCCGGAGCCATCACCCCGGAGCCCCAATCCGAGGAGGGCGCCACCTACGCCGCCAAGCTGACCCAGGCCGAGAGCTGGCTCGACCCCGCCGAGCCGGCGGAACAGCTGGAACGCCGCGTGCGCGCACTGGCGCCGGTGCCCGGGGCGCGGATCCATCTGGGGGGGACGCAGGTGCGGGTGCTGGCGGCGCGGGCTTGCCCCGGCCGCCCCGACGATCAGGCCGGTACCGTGGCGGCGGCCAGTGGCAGTGGCATCGAGGTCGCCACCGGCGAGGGGCGGCTGTGTATCACGCGGCTTAAGCCAGCCGGTGGCCGTGAGCAGAGCGCTGCCGATTACCTCAACGGGCGCCGCCTGGCGCCGGGAGAGCGCGTTCAGTGAGTACCCCTCCGCGGGTGGCCGCGGTGCACGTCCTCGAGCGGGTGCTGGAGCGCGGCGAGACCCTGGACGAGGCCCTTGAGGGGCAGTTCACCCGCGTCGCCGAGCGCGACCGGCCGCTGCTCCAGGCGCTGGTCTACGGGGCGCTGCGCTGGCTGACCCGGCTGGAGGCCCAGGTGGCCACCCTCACCCCCCGCGATGACTGGCGACGGGATCCGCTGCTGCGCGCTCTGCTGGTGCTTGGTGCGTGGGAGGCCCAGGGGCTTGCCACACCGGCCCACGCGGCGGTCTCGGAGTCCGTCGACGCGGCGCGCAGGCTGCGTCGGGCCCGGGCCGCCGGCATGGTGAATGCCGTACTGCGCAAGCTGCACAAGGCCACTCCGCCCCTGCCGACGGACGAGGCCACGCGGTACGCACTCCCGGGCTGGCTGGCCGAGCACCTGCGTGGCGCCTGGCCGGAGGATTGGCCCGCGGTGGCCGAGGCCGGCAATGCCCACCCGCCGATGACCCTGCGCGTGGACCGCGCCCGTATCCCCCGCCCGGCGTGCCTGGAAGCGCTGGCCGAGCGCGGGGTCGCGGCACAGCCCGGGGCCGTCGCACCCACCGCGGTGATTCTCGACGATCCGGTACCTGTGGCCCGCCTGCCCGGGTTCGCCGAGGGGTGGCTATCGGTGCAGGACGAGGCCGCGCAGCTCGCTGCCCCCCTGCTCGACCCGCAGCCCGGCGATCGCGTGCTCGACGCCTGTGCCGCCCCCGGCGGCAAGACGGTGCACCTGCTCGAACACGCCCCGGCGGCGACGGTGACCGCACTCGACCGCTCGGTGCGCCGGCTGCGGCAGGTGCGCGACAACCTCGCCCGCGCCGGCCACGAGGCCCACTGCGTGGCCGCCGACGCCGCCAATCCCGATGCCTGGTGGGACGGCGAGCCGTTTCAGCGCATCCTCCTCGACGCTCCGTGTACGGGCAGCGGCGTGATCCGCCGCCACCCCGATATCAAATGGCTGCGCCGGGCCGACGATCCGGCGCGCATGGCCCCGGCGCAGCGCCAGCTGCTCGACGCCCTTTGGCGGGTCCTGGCGCCGGGCGGGCGGCTGGTCTACGCCACCTGCTCGATCTTTCCCGAAGAGAACGAAGCGGTGGTGGCCGGGTTCCTGGCCGAGCAGCCCGACGCCTCGCGGGGGCCGTTGCCGGCGGTTGGCCGCCGCACCGGCGCCGGGTGCCAGATCCTGCCCGGCGAACAGGGCATGGACGGTTTCTTCTACGCCTGCCTGGAACGGAGCGTGGAATGACGGATGCGATGCCGGCTGACGGCCTGCAGCGTGTGCACGATTGGCTGGTGACCTGGCAGGGGCGGGTCTGCAGAGCCATCGAGAGCTGGGACGGACGCGGTGCCTTCCACGCCGACCGCTGGCAGCGCCCCGGAGGCGGTGGCGGCGAGAGCCGCGTGCTCAAGGGCGGGCGGGTGATCGAGCAGGGTGGGGTGAATTTCTCCCACGTCCGGGGCGATGCGCTGCCCGATACGGCCACCGAGCGACGCGCTGATCTGGCCGGCCAGCCCTACGAGGCGGTGGGTGTATCGCTGGTGCTGCACCCGTGGAACCCGTATGTGCCGACCACCCACGCTAACCTGCGCCTGTTCGTCGCCGGCGAGCCGGGTTGCGGCGCCCAGTGGTGGTTCGGCGGCGGCTTCGATCTGACCCCGTACTACCCCTTAGACGACGACTGCCGCCACTTCCACCGCCAGGCCCGGGCGGCCTGCGAGCCGTTCGGCGAAACCGTCTATCCGACGTTCAAGCGCTGGTGCGACGAGTACTTCCGGCTGCCCCACCGCGATGAGCAGCGCGGCATCGGCGGGCTGTTCTTCGACGATCTCAACGACTGGGGGTTCGAGGCGAGCTTCCGCTTCGTGCAGGCGGTAGGTGGGGCGTTCCTGGACGCCTACGGTCCCATCGTCGAGTCCCGCCGCGACCATCCCTACGGTGAGCGCGAGCGGGAGTTCCAGCTCTACCGGCGGGGCCGGTACGTGGAGTTCAACCTCCTGCAGGATCGCGGGACCCGGTTCGGGATCCAGTCGGAGGGGCGGACCGAATCGATCCTGATGTCGCTGCCGCCCCGGGTGCGCTGGGAGTACGGCTTTGAGCCAGAACCCGGGAGCCCGGAGGCCCGTCTGACGGAGGCGTATCTGGTCCCCCGCGACTGGGCGTGAACGCCCTGCGCCCCCGGGCGGGGCGCAGGGCGTCCGGTTCGGGCGCGCGTCAGCCCTCCCGGTGGTAGCTGGTAACCTGCTCCACCTCGTTTTTGGAGCCGAGGACCACCGGTGCCCGCTCGTGGATGTCGGTCGGATCGAGCTCAAGGATCCGCTGCCGGCCGGTGGTCGCGGCGCCGCCGGCCTGCTCGACGATGAGGCTCATGGGATTGGCCTCGTACATCAGGCGCAGGCGGCCGCTTTGTCCCTTGGCCTTGATCTTGGCGTCGAGCGGGTACATGAACACCCCCCCGCGGCAGAGGATGCGGTGGACCTCGGCGACCATCGAGGCCACCCAGCGCATGTTGAAGTCCTTGCCCCGCGGCCCCTCCTTGCCCTTGAGGCACTCATCGATGTAGCGCTGGACCGGTTCCTCCCAGTGACGCTGGTTGGAGACGTTGATGGCGAATTCCTTGGTGTCCTCCGGGATCTGCACGTCCTTGCGGGTAAGGATGAACTCGCCGAAGTCGCGGTTGAGCGTGAACATCTGCACGCCCTGGCCCTTGACCGCGAGCACCAGGATCGTTGACGGCCCGTAGAGGCAGTAGCCGGCGGCCACCTGCTCCGTGCCGCGCTGGAGGAAGTCCCCGGTCGAGGGCTTTTCGCTGCCCTGCGGGGCGCGGACGATGGAGAAGATCGTGCCCACGGAGACGTTCACGTCGATGTTCGACGAGCCGTCGAGCGGATCGCACAGCAGCAGGTAGCGGCCCCGCTGGGACGGGTTGGGCAGGGGGTAGATGTCGTCCATCTCCTCGGAGACGAGCCCGGCGATGTGGCCGTTCTGGGTCAGGGCCTCGATGAAGACCTCGTTGGTGACCACGTCGAGCTTCTTCTGGGTCTCGCCCTGGACGTTCTCCGAGTCCGCCGACCCAAGCATGCCGACCAGGTCGCCCTTGTTGACCAGGTCCGCGATGCGCTTGCAGGCGACGGAGATGTCGTTGAGCAGGCCGGTGAATTCGCCGGTGGCCTCCGGCAGGTTGCGCTGCGTCTCGATGATGTAGTTGGTCAGAGTCGTACCGATGTGCATGGTTTTCTCCCCTGGCGTGCGGTTTCCATGGCTTCTTTAATATCAACCGAGGACATCCGCCGCCGATGGCGCGGCGGCGGCAAGCGTTCGGCGCATTCCTCCGGTACATTGGTGCGCAAGCCCATAAGCGTCAACACACAAGTCTGATCGCATGCCAAAGAACGCACTATATGCTCAGTCCGGCGGCGTCTCGGCGGTCATCAACGCCAGCGCCTGGGGCGTCATCGAGGCGGTGCGCGGCCATCCGGCCCATTTCGGCACCTGCTATGCGGCCCGCAACGGGATCCTCGGGGTGCTCGAGGAGGAGATCATCGACCTCGACGAGGAGGATCCGCTGACTCTCGCCGCGCTGCGCCACACGCCCGGTGGCGCGTTCGGGTCGTGCCGCTTCGACCTCGGCGATCTCCACGCGGACCGGGCGCAGTACGAGCGCCTGGTGGAGGTCTTCCACGCCCACGACATCGGCTACTTCTTCTACAACGGCGGTGGCGGCTCCATGGATACCGCCCACAAGGTCGCGCGCATCGGCGACGAACTCGGTTACCCCATCACCGCCGTCGGTGTGCCCAAGACCATCGACAATGACCTGGGCATGACGGATACCAGCCCTGGGTTCGGGTCGGCGGCGAAGTTCATCGCCACCGTGGTCCGCGAGGCAAGCCTCGACGTCGAGTCGGCCCACACCACCTCGACCCGGGTCTTCATCCTCGAGGTGATGGGGCGTCACGCCGGGTGGTTGGCGGCGGCGGCGGCACTGGCTCAGGAGTATGACGGCCGGCCGCCAATGCTGATCCTCTTCCCCGAGAGCCCCTTCGATCTGGGCGACTTCCTGACCCAGCTGCAGATGGCGATCCGCACCCACGGCTACTGCGTGGTGGTTGCCTCGGAGGGGCTGAAGAACCCGGATGGCTCCCTGTTCTCGGTGGCGCAGAGCCATGACATCTACGCCTATACGCAGCTCGGCGGCGTGGCGCCGCGGCTCGCCGAGATCATCCGCCAGGAGACGGGGCACAAGCTGCACTGGTCGGTGGTGGACTACATTCAGCGGGCGGCCCGGCATCTGGCCTCGCGCACCGATGTCGAGCAGGCCTACGCCGTCGGGCGGGCTGCCGTGGAAGGGGTGGTGGCCGGCCGGCATGGCTTCATGCCGGTGATCCGCCGTGAATCGGACCAGCCGTATCGCTGGTCCATCGACCGGGTACCGCTCGAGGAGGTGGCGAGCATCGAGCGCGGGTTGCCGCCCTCGTTCATCTCGCCGGACGGCTACGGCATCACCGCCGCCTGTCGCGACTACCTGCGACCGCTGATCGAGGGCGAGGACTATCCGCCGTTCGAGCGCGGACTGCCCTGCTATCCGCGTATCCGCGGGGTACTACGCCCCCAGCGCTGCCCGCCGTTCCGCGCCGAACCGCCGGGTTAGTCCCCGGTCGGCGGCGCTCCGGCGCGCGACTCAACGTGGGCGAGGATGGCGTCGGCGTAGAGGCCGGCGGTGTCCTGCGCCGCCTGCACCGTGGCTGCCGCCTGCTCGCCCATCTCCCGGCGGGTCCGGGGATCCTGTGCCAGCTCGGCGATGGCGTGGCGCAGGTCGGTCTCATCGAAGAACCGCTGCGCCCCGCCGGCGGCCAGCAACCGCTCCGACTCTTCGGCAAAGTTGCTCATGTGCGGCCCGAACAGGATGGGCTTGCCCAGCCGGGCCGGCTCCACCAGGTTCTGCCCGCCGCGGCGGATCAGCGAGCCGCCGATGATCACCGTCTCCGCGCCGGCCATAAAGGCCTCCAGCTCCCCCAGGGTGTCGGCTACGTAGATGTCGGCCCACTGCCAGTCCTCGCCGGCCGAGCGCAGCGCCACCCGGAAACCGGCCTGCTGCAGCGACTGACGGATCGCCGGCCCGCGCTCTGGGTGGCGCGGGACGATGACCAGCAGCTGCGGCACGTCCCGCTCCCTGCGCGCCTCGGCCCAGCAATTGGCGATGCGGATCTCCTCATCATCATGGGTCGAGGCGGCCACCAGTGCCGGGCGCCGGAAGGCGAACGGCTCCGGGGGTGGGGTGATCGGCGGGGCCAGTTTCAGGCTGCCGAGGGTGTGCAGACGCTCGGCGGGGACGCCGAAGCCGGCGAAGCGCCGGGCGTCCAGGGTGCTGCGGGCCAGGATGAGATCGACGTGGGCTAGGGCCTTGCCCTGCAGCCGCCGGATCACCGCGGCCCCCTCGACGGTGCGATCGGAGAGCCGGGCGTTGGCCAGCAGCAGCGGGATGCTTCGCCGTGCGGTGGCGGCATAGAGATTCGGCCAGATCTCCGTCTCCAGGATCACCGCCGCGCGCGGCTGGAAGGTGTCCAGAAAGCGGCGCACCGCCCCGGGCCAGTCCAGTGGCAGGTAGGCGTGGCGGGTGGCGGCGGGCAGTACGTGGGCAGCGGTCTCGGCGCCGGTGGCGGTGGCCGTGGTGACCAGCAGTGGCAGCCCGGGTCGGCGCGCGGCGAGGGCGTGGACCAGCGGGGCTGCGGTGCGCACCTCGCCCACCGAGGCGCAGTGCAGCCACAGCGGCTGGTCCGCCTCGGTCAGTCCGTAGTATCCGCGGCGCTCGCGGCGCATACGGGCGCCGCCGCGCTGGCGAGTGCTGCGCACCAGCCACAGCCAGATCAGCGGTGACAGGCCGTAGAGCAGGGCGGTATAGACGGGTTTGAGCATCGGTTCAGTAGCGCGGGGGCTCACCCTCGGGTCGGGATTTGAAGCGTTTACGTACCCAGAAGTACTGCTCCGGCTGGTGCCGGATCCATCGCTCGATCAGTTGGTTGATGCGCGCGGTGTCGGCGTGGATGTCGCCGCTGGGGAAGGCCTCCAGTGGCGGCTCGAAGACCAGCCGGTAGCGCCCACCCGGCAGCCGCTGCGGGTAGTAGGGCAGCACGATGCAGTCGGTGCGCTCGGCCAGTCGCGCGGTGGCTGGTGTGGTGGCCGCCTGGATGCCGAAAAACGGCGCGAAGATGCCGCCGCGCCGCGGGGCGATGTTCTCGTCCGGCGCGTACCAGATGATGTCGCCGCCCTTGAGCGCGCGGATCATGCCGCGCATGTCTTGGTTGGAGATCACATCCTCGATGCGGCGGCGCCGATTGCGCCGGATCAGGGTGGCCACCAGCGGGTTGCGGTCCTCGCGGTAAAGGGCCTTGAACGGCGTGATCTGACGCACCCGGGCGCCGCTGAGCTCCAGGCCAAGCATGTGGCAGGTCAGCAGCAGGACGCCGCGACCGCTGTCGCGTGCGGCCTCGAGATGCTCTTGGCCGTGGACCTCGAAGAGCTCGGCGATGCGCTCCATGGGCAGCCACCAGCCCATGGCGGTCTCCACTACGCCGATGCCCATCAGCCGGAAGTTCTCCCGGGCGATGGTCTGCCGGCGCTGTGCGGAGAGTTCCGGGAAGCTCAGCTCCAGGTTGCGCAGGGCCAGCCGGCGCCGCTCCCCCGCCAGATGCCAGGCGAGTTCGCCGATCGCGGCGCCGATGGCCATGCGCGCCCGGTGGGGCAGGGCCACCACGCCCCGCAGCAGACCCAGCTGCAGCCACACCCCCCAGAAGCGCTGATGGAGGAAGCGCAGCTGCAGCAGGCGGTCGTCCTTCGGGGTGGGCCGGGCCCCGCGGCGCCGGCCCTTGGGGGCGGTCACGGTGTCGCTCAAAGCTTGAATGGGTTCCTCTTGGTCAGGCCGCGCAGCGGCGGTACCGCGGTATCGAAGACGCTCTGGGTGGACCAGGCGTTGGGCCCGGTGCGCGTGATGCGCAGGGCCTCCATCATCGGGCCGCTGCCGACGATGACGAACAGACGCCCGCCGATGGTCAGCGAGCTGTGGAAGCCGTCGTGGAGCTCCGGCAGGGAGCCAGTGACGGCGATCACGTCGTAGTGCTGGCCATCGTGCCAGCCGCTGGCAGCGTCGCCCTGGGCCAGCTCGATCTGCTCGCCCAGCCCGGCGGCCCCGAGCCGCTGCTGCGCCTGCCGGTGCAGGTCGGCTTGGAGCTCGACGCTGGTTACGTGGCCGCACAGGTGGGCCAGACAGGCGGTGACGTAGCCGCTGCCGGTGCCGATCTCCAGCGCCTTCTCGCCCGGGGCCGGGTCCAGTTCCTGGAGCATCCGCCCCTCCAGGCGGGGCTCCATCATGACCTCGCCGTTGCCCAGTGGCAGCTGCAGGTCGCTGTACGCCATCCCGCGCAGGTGCTCCGGCACGAACGCTTCTCGGGGGATCTCCTCCAGCACCTCCAGCACCCGCGGCTCGAGCACGTTCCACGGGCGGATCTGGCGGCGGATCATGTTGTCGCGTGCCGAATCAGTCACGCTTTGTGTCATTATAATCTCCTCCCCTCATCCCTGGAGCGATGGGCAGGGCAATCGTAGGGGGTCTGGTCGGGCGCGGCAAGCACTCCTTGCGTTGGCCGCCGGATGCTGGTATAAAAACCGCCTTTTCCGGCGGCTGCCGGCGAGCTGGGATTGAGGAGCGTAGTTATGTCCAAGGTCTGCCAAGTCACCGGCAAGCGTCCGGGTACGGGAAACAACGTTTCCCACGCCAACAACAAGACGCGCCGGCGTTTTCTGCCCAATCTGCACGATCACCGCTACTGGGTGGAGAGCGAGAATCGCTGGGTACGGCTGCGTGTCTCCGCCAAGGGCATGCGGATCATCGATAAACGCGGCATTGACGCGGTGCTCGCCGACATGCGGGCCCGTGGGGAGAGGGTCTAATGGCCGGGAAGAGCGCACGCGAAAAGATCAAGCTGGTGTCGAGCGCCGGCACGGGCCACTTCTACACCACCGACAAGAACAAGCGGAACACCCCGCACAAGCTTGAGATGAAGAAGTACGATCCGGTGGTGCGCAAGCACGTGACCTACCGCGAGACCAAGCTCAAGTAACACCGACGGCGTCCCCATGCGCCGTGTGGCGAACGGGCCCGGCTGCCTTCGGCACCGGGCCCGTGTCGTTTCGGGGTTCCGATCGCGCTTGACCGGTCCGCCTGGCTCGAAGACCCTTGCAGCCAGCCCCCCAACGCTGCATCGTGGAGAGTCCCTGCCATGTCGGAGGTCTTCCTGGCTCGTCAGCCGGTGTTCGACCGCGAACTGCGAGTCTGCGGCTACGAACTCCTCTACCGCGGCGGGCGCGAGGACTCGGCCCGTTTTGTCGACGGCGACGCCGCCACTGCCACGGTCATCCTCAACGCCTTCATGGAGATCGGGCTCCGCGCGGTCACCGGCGGGCAGCCGGCGTATCTCAACCTCACCCGACGATTCCTCCTGCAGCAGCCCGTCCCGTTCCCGCAGCACGAGGTGGTCCTTGAGGTCCTGGAGGACATTGAGCCGGACGCCGAGCTGAGGGGGGCGCTGTGCCGGCTGTCACGGCAGGGCTACCGCATTGCCCTGGATGACTATTTGCTCGACGGCTCGGGGCGGGAGCGCCTGCTGCCCTGCGTGGACATGGTCAAGGTGGACGTGCTCGGTATGGCGCCGCAGGAGATCGTCCGCCACGCTCGGACTCTGCAGCGCCAGGGGGTGCCCGCCCTGCTCGCCGAGAAGATCGAGAGCCGGGAGGTTATGGAGCTCTGCCGCGCCGCGGGGTTCGATTACTTCCAGGGCTTCTTCCTGTCGCGGCCGTCGACCCTCTCGCGGCGCTCGGTGCCGCACAACCGCCTGCCATTGCTGCGCCTGATCGCCTCGCTGCAGCGCCCGGAGCTGGATGTCCGCGAGATCGAGCGGATCATCGGCCAGGACGTCTCGCTGTCGTACAAGATCCTGCGTTACCTGGCCTCGCCGCTGTTCCCCACGCGGGATATCGACAGCATCCGTGCCGCCGTGCTCTATCTGGGGCGGCGGCAGCTGGCCAACTGGGCCGTGCTGCTGGCCATGACCTCCTACGGCGATCAACCCTCCGAGCGCATCGTGGCCCTACTGGTGCGTGCGCGCACCTGCGAGCAGCTCGTCCGGCACCGCCACGGTGGCTCGGACCCCGGAGCGGCGTTCACCATCGGTCTGTTCTCGGGGCTCGATGCGGTGCTCGATGCGCCGCTGTCGGTCATCTGTGCCGAGTTGCCGCTGAGCACCGAGGTGCGTCAGGCTCTGCTCGAGCTTGAAGGCCCTTACGGCGGCATCCTCGCGGCGGTGCTGGCCCAAGAGCGCGGCGACTGGGAGCGCCTGGCCGGAAGCGGTATCGAGCCGCTGCAGGTCAATCACCACTACCTCGAGGCGCTGCGCTGGGCGGACGCCCAGTGGGCCTGGCTGGCCCATCTCTCCCGGGCCGAGCGCGCCGATCGACTCCCGCCGCGGCGGCGCGGCTCGCCGTCGTCGTCGTGATTCGGGTGGGGACGCCGCGTGCCTGAGCTGCCCGAGGTGGAGACCATCCGCCGTGGCCTGGAGGAGCACCTGGTCGGACGGGCGCTGCAGCGCGTCGTGGTGCGCCAGCCGCGGTTGCGCTATCCCGTCCCGGCCGGGCTGGAGGCCGCTGTTGCCGGCGAGCCGGTGGTGGCCCTGGAACGCCGCGCCAAGTACCTGCTCATCCGCCTCGCCGGTGGCGCCTGGCTGCTGCTGCACTTGGGCATGTCCGGGAGCCTGCGCTTGGTGGCGGCGACCGATGCGCCCGGGCGGCATGACCACGTCGATCTGGTGCTCGACGACGGCCGCGCCCTGCGGCTGACCGACCCGCGGCGTTTCGGCTGCCTGCTCCTCGGCGAGGGCGACCCCGAGGCCCATCGGCTGCTCTCCCGCCTGGGGCCCGAACCGTTGGGGCCGGCGTTCGACGGCGCGTATCTGCACCGCGCCGCCCGGGGGCGCCGGGTGGCGGTGAAGGCCTTCCTGATGGATGCCACCGTGGTGGTCGGGGTCGGGAACATCTACGCCAACGAGGCGCTCTTTCGTGCCGGGATCCGCCCGGATCGCGCCGCCGGGCGCATCGCGCGGGTGCGGTACGAGCGCCTGGCCGGGGCCGTGCGGGAGGTTCTGGAGGCGGCGCTGGCGGCCGGTGGCACCACCCTGCGCGACTTCACCGACGGCGCGGGGCGGCCGGGGTATTTCGCCGTCGATCTGTCGGTCTACGGCGGCTCCAGCTGCCCGTCCTGCGCCAGTGCGCTGCGCCAGCTCCGGGTGGCGCAGCGCGGGACCTGGTTTTGCCCCCGCTGCCAGCGCTGAGCGTGCTCAGAGCGCCGGCTGCCCCAGCCACAGGCCGATGGCGAACAGGGTCATGAACAGCAGGATGATGAACACGTCGCGCAGCATCCGGAACAGGTCGTCGAGCTTGGGGACCGGGGCCCGGACGCCGTAGTCCCGTGGGTCGAGGGTCCCTTCGTCGGCCCGGGCGATGATCTCCCGGGCCAGTTCCCGCGCCCACGGTGGGGTGCGGTCCTGGTCGCGCATGTACAGCCCGAAGAGACGGTCCAGGTCCTCGCGCCTGGCAATGCGCCGGAACTGGTGCCAGTGGGCGAGGGCGAAGAAGTCGTACTCGGAGATCTGCAGCAGCTGTGCCGCCTCGAGCACGCTGTTGTCGTAGACCAGCGGCTTGAACCACGACCAGGCCATGGCGCCCTCCTTTTCGCGGGGTGCGGGTCAGGGAACGCGGCGGACGCGCAGGCGCAGCGCCTCCGCCACGGCCGGGTGGACGAAGCGCGAGACATCGCCGCCCAGGGCGGCGACCTCACGGACCAGGCTCGAGGAGATGAACGCGTACTGCTCCGCCGGGGTGAGGAAGACAGTCTCGACGTCGGCGCGCAGCTGGCGGTTCATGCTTGCCAGCTGGAACTCGTATTCGAAATCGGAGACGGCCCGCAGGCCCCGGACGATGACTTGTGCCTCGTGGTGCGCTACGAAGTCCACCAGCAGGGAGGTGAAGGCCTCCACCTGGACATTGTCGACGCCGGCCAACGCGGTGCGGGCCAGCTCCAGGCGTTCCTCCACGGCGAAGGTGGGGGTCTTCGAGGGGCTGGGGTTGGCGGCAACGCCGACGATCAGGCGGTCGAACAGTCGCGCCCCGCGCTGGATCAGATCGGTGTGCCCGTGGGTGATCGGGTCGAAGGTCCCCGGGTAGATGGCGGTTACGCCCATCAATGGCTCCTCAGTCCTCATCTCGGTTGGTTCCGTCCGCGCGCAGCAGCCGAAAGCGGCAGCGTCCGGCCTGGCCTTCCCGGTGCACGGACCAGCTGGCGGGCAGTTCCGGTGTCGGCGCATTCCGATCGTCTTCAATATAGATCTGCGCCCCGGGCGTCAGCCATCCCGCCGTGGCTAGCCGCTGGCAACACACCTCCAGAAGCCCGCTGCCGTAGGGCGGATCCAGGAAGACGATCTCAAAGGGCGCTGCAGGAGGCCCCTGCAGGTAGTCGGCGCCGTCGGCCACCTCGATGCGGGCGCCCGTCGCCGCCAGGGTGGTGAGGTTGCCCCGCAAGCCGTCGGCGATGCGCCGGTCACGCTCGACCAGGACCACCTCGGCGGCGCCACGCGACAACGCCTCCAGGCCCAGTGCCCCGGTGCCGGCGAACAGGTCCAAGCAGCGCGCCCCCGGCAGCATCGGCGCGAGCCAGTTGAACAGCGTCTCGCGGACCCGGTCGCCGGTCGGCCGGACCCCGGCCTGGGCCGGGATCGGAAGGCGTCGGCCCCGCCACTGCCCGGCGATGATGCGCAGCTCGCTCCCGCGTCGGCGGCTCACGGCGGATCCATCTCCACGTCGGCGTCCTCCACCCCCGGGCCGACCAGGACGGTGACCATCCGCGCCAGGTCCAGCCGCTCGTCCAGGGCCCGGCGGATTGCCTGCTCATCGACGGCCTCCATGCGCGGGATGTAGCGCGCCAGGTGATCGGCGGGCAGGCGGTTTGCCGCCAGGACGCTGAGCTGCCCGGCCAGGGCCGAGTTGTTCGCCACGCTCAGCGGGAAGGCGCCGGTTAGATGGCGCACCGCCGCGTCGATCTCCTCGCTGTCCAGCCCGTCCCGGGCCAGGCGCTCGATCTCCCCGCGCAGCACCTCCAGGGCCTCCTCGCTGCGGCCAGCCTCGACGGTGGAACGGATCAGCCACGGGCCACGCTGCGGCATGATGTTGAGACTCGAGGAAGAGGCGTAGGAGAGGCCGCGCTCTTCGCGCATGCTCTGGTAGAGCCGCGAGACCAGGCCCCCGCCGCCGAGGACGTGATTGGCAACCCGCAGCGGGTACTCCAGCTCCTCCTCGCCGCGGGCGATGGCGGGCAGGCCCATCATCAGCGCGGTCTGCGAGGCGGGGAAGTCGATGCGGACCTCCGTCTCTTTCGGCTCGCTCGGGGGGGCGGGTAGCGAGGGCGCGGGTTCGCCGGCCTCCATGGCGCCGAGGAGCCGGGCGGCCAGCGCTTCGGCCTCCTCGCGGTCGAGATCACCAACGATGGCAACGCTGGCGTTGGCGGCGACGTAGTGCTCCGCGTGGAAGGCCGCCACGCGCGCCGCGTCCAGGCTGTCCAGCCCCGCCTCGGTGCCCGAGGCCGGAGTGGCGTAGGGGTGATCGCCGTACATGGCCGCGTAGAGCGAGCGCAGGGCGATGCGCGAGGCCGACTGCCGCTCGGCCCGCAGGGCCTGCTGCATGCGCCTGCGCTCCCGCTCGACGGCGGCGTCGTCGAAGCTCGGCGCGCCGAGCACTTGCTCGAGCAGCTCCGTTGAGGCGTCCAGGGCAGCGCTTTCGGAGAGGCTGCGCAGATGGACCTCGGCCTGGTGGCGGCCGGCGGAGGTGTTCAGCCGCGCGCCGACATCCTCCAGGCGGCGGGCCAGTTCGCCGGCGTCCATGTCGCCGGCCCCCTGGTCCAGGGTGCGCGCGGTGAGCCCGGCCAGGCCCGGTGTGCCGCGGTCGCGGGCACTGCCGGCGTCAAGGATCACCCGGACGTCCACCATCGGGAGTTCGCGGGCTTCGATGAAGTAGACGGCAGCCCCCTCGCGGCCGTCCCAGCGTTGCACCTCAGGTCCGAACGGATCGGCCTGCGCGGGGACGGCCAGCAGGGTGGTGGCGGCCACGGCAGCGGCGCGCAATCGATCCAGCAGACGCATCACTCCTCCTCGCCGGGCAGCAGGCGGCCCACGGTGAGCCGTTCCGGTTCTAGGTAGGTGCGGGCGACGCGCTGGATGTCCTCCGGCGTGACCGCGCGCACCCGCTCCTCGAAGCGCTGCGCCTCCTCCCAGCCGATCCCGGTGCTGGCCAGTCGGCCCAGGCGCTGGGCGCGCCCCATGGGGGCGTCTTGGGCGTAGACCTCGGCCGCGAGCAGGCGGGTGATGGCGCGCTCGAGTTCCGAGTCCTCCACCGGATCGTCGCGGAGCCGGCGAACCTGCTCGCGCAGGGCGGATTCCAGCTCGTCCAGGTCGTGGCCCTCGGACGGCCTCGCCACCAGCGAGAACAGCGTGTCGAGGCGTGCTACCGGGGAGTAGCCGACTGAGGCGCTGGTCGCCAGGCCGGGGCCGCGCACCAGTTCCTCGGGCAGCCGGGCGGAGCGTCCGCCATCGAGCAGCTCGGCGGCGAGCAGCAGGGCGTAGGCGTCGCTGGGCTCGGCCGCCGTGGCCAGCGAGGGGACGTTGTAGCCGAGGAAGAGCAGCGGCACGCGGGCATCCTCGAAGCGCACCTCGATGCGCCGCTCACCGGGGCCGGTCGCGATCTCGCGCCCTTCCGGCGGCGGCTCGACCTCGCCCGCGGGGACCGCGCCGAAGTGGCGCTCGGCCAGCTCGAAGACCCGCTCGGGTTCCACGGCACCGACCACCACCAGGGTGGCGTTGCCCGGCGTGTACCAACGCTGATACCAGGCCTCGAGCTCCTCGAGACGCAGGCGGTCCAGGTCCTTGCGCCAGCCGATGATCGGGTGGCGATACGGGCTGGCCATGTGCGCGGTGGCGGTGAAGCGCTCGAAGGCCCGGGCCTCGGGCGGGTCGTCCACGCGCTGGCGGCGCTCCTCATGGATGACCTGCATCTCGCGCTGGAACTCCTCGGAGTCGAAGACCAGCCGGTGCATGCGCTCGGCCTCGAGCTCCAGGGCCAGTTCCAGGCGGTCGGCGGCCAGCAGCTGGAAGTAACCGGTGAAGTCGCGGGCGGTGAAGGCGTTGGTCCGCCCGCCCTCGCGGGCGATTAGGCGTGCAAACTCGCCGGTCCCGCGCACCTCAGTGCCCTTGAACATCATGTGTTCGACGGCGTGGGAGATGCCGGTGATCGGTCGATGCTCGTGTCCGGAGCCGACGTGATACCAGAGCATCGAGGCGACCACGCCGCCGCGGTGGTCCTCCTGAACAAGGACGGTCAGGCCGTTGTCCAGCTCGTGGTGGTGGATCCGGTCCGCCGCCGCGGCGGACGCCAGGCCGAAGAGTAGGAGGGTGGTGAGCAGTCTGAGCGGGGCCATGGCTCCTCTGGGTCGGGTCGCCGCCGGGTTCCGATCCAATGGTAGGATACCCGACAGCACAAGTCGCGGGCGGCCGTTGCCCATCGAACCCCGCGGCATCCCTGAGACCACAATCGTGCCGAAGGCCATGAGCGAAAGCGAGAAGACCGAGAAGCGCCCCGGACTGATGGGGCGGCTGCGCAACGGGCTGCGGCGCACCCGCAGCGGGCTCACCGAAGGGCTTGCGACGCTGTTCGTCGGCCGCCGTGAACTCGACGACGAGCTGCTCGAGGAACTCGAGATGCGGCTGCTCCAGGCCGACGTGGGCATGGAGGCGACGCAGAAGGTGCTCGATGGGCTGGTCGAGCGCCTCGGCGGCTCCGCGGGTGGCTCCGGCGAGACGGTGCTCGAGGCCCTGCGCGGCGAGATCGTCAAGGTGCTTCAGCCGGTGGAGCAGCCGCTGCAGGTCGATCCGGCCAAGCGCCCTTACGTCATCCTCACGGTCGGGGTCAACGGCGCCGGCAAGACCACCACCATCGGCAAGCTGGCGGCCCGCTTCCAGAGCGAGGGGCAGTCGGTGATGGTCGCCGCCGGGGATACCTTCCGGGCTGCTGCGGTGGATCAGCTCCAGCAGTGGGGCGAGCGGGTTGGCTGCCCGGTCATCGCCCAGCCCATCGGCTCGGATCCGGCCTCCGTGGTCTACGACGCCCACCAGGCGGCGCGGGCCCGGGGTGTGGATGTGCTCATCGCCGACACCGCCGGTCGCCTGCACACCCAGGACAACCTGATGGAGGAGCTGCGCAAGATCCGCCGCGTGCTCGGCCGTCAGGACAATGAGGCGCCCCACGAGACCCTGTTGGTCCTCGACGGCGGGAATGGCCAGAACGCCCTGGCCCAGGCCGAGCAGTTCGGCCGGGCGGTGGATGTCACCGGCCTGGCCGTGACCAAGCTGGACGGTACCGCCCGCGGTGGCGTGCTGCTGGCGCTGGCCGAGCGGCTGCAGGTGCCGGTGCGCTATATCGGCGTCGGCGAGAGGGTTGAGGACCTGCGCACCTTCCGCGCGGCCGATTTTGCGGAGGCGCTGACCGCGGAATGATCCACTTCGACCGGGTCAGCAAGCGCTACCCGCGCGCTGGCCAGGACGGCTTGCGCGGCGTCAGCCTGGAGATCGGGCAGGGGGAGCTGGTCTTCATCACCGGTCACTCCGGCGCTGGCAAGAGCACCTTGCTGCGCCTGATCCCCCGCCTGGAGCAGCCCAGCGGAGGACGGGTGGTGGTCGCCGGCGTCGATGTGGGCCAGCTGCCCCGGCGCAGGATCCCGCTGCTGCGCCAGCGGGTCGGGGTCACCTTTCAGGATCACCGTCTGTTGGCCGACCGCAGCGTCTTCGGCAACGTCGCCCTGCCCCTGGAGATCGCGGGCGTGCCCCGCCGCGAGGCGGCGCGCCGGGTCCGGGCGGCCCTGGATAAGGTCGGCCTCCTGCACAAGGAGTCGAGCGCTCCTGAAGCCCTCTCCGGTGGCGAACAGCAGCGGGTGGGCATCGCCCGCGCGGTGGTCAACCGGCCCCCGGTGCTGCTGGCCGACGAGCCCACCGGCAATCTGGACCCGGGACTCTCCGAGGAGATCATGCGGTTGTTTACCTCGTTCGTGAGCATCGGCACCACGGTGCTGATCGCCAGCCACGACCTGGAGCTGGTCGAGCGCCTCGGCCGCCGCACCCTGACCCTGCGCCAGGGCGAGCTGGTCGGTGACCGGCCGGCCCGCGAGGCAGCCTGATGGCGCGTCGTCCAGAGCGCGGGGCGACGCCCCGGCGTCGCCAGAGCCGGGCCGAGGCACGCGCGCAGCGCAAGGCGGTGCGTGCCAGCCGGCGCAGTGACGCCGGTGCCGGCGCACAGCTGCTGGCGGGCCCCTTGCTCTATCTGTTTCGCCATGCTCAGGCGTTGACGGCGGCGCTGCAGCGGACCCAGGGGGCGCCCCTGCACAGCCTGCTGACCAGCGCCGTGGTGGGGATCGCCCTGGCGCTGCCGGCGGCCTTCATGCTCAGTCTGGAAAATGCCGAGCGCGTGGCCGGCGGCTGGGAAGACGGGGCGCCGCAGATCTCGCTTTTCCTGGCCCGCGATGCCGGGCCGGAGACTCTGCGTGAGCAGGCCGAGGCGGCGGCCGAACGCTCGGGCGTGACCGGCGTGGAGCCGGTGACACCGGATGCGGCGCTGGAGGAGTTTCGGGCCGGCACCGACTTCGATGCCGCGCTGGAGTTGCTTGACGAGAACCCGCTACCGCCGGTGCTCGTGGTGACCGCTGACCGCGGCCTCGATCCCGGGGCGGTGGCCGAGCTGGCCGAGTCGCTGGCCGACGACCCGGCCGTGGTGCGCATGCGCCTCGACCAGGAGTGGGTGGAGCGTCTGCACGCCATGATGACCCTGGCCGAGCGGGCGCTCTGGTCGGTCGGGGTGCTGCTGGCGCTGGCGGTGATCCTGGTCATCGGCAACACCATCCGCCTCACCATCGAGAGCCGGCGCCACGAGATCGAGATCATCAAGCTCATCGGCGGGGGGGACGGTTTCGTGCGCCGGCCGTTCCTCTACGAGGGCCTCGGCTACGGAGTGCTCGGCGGGGTGCTGGCCTGGGTGCTCACCGAACTCGGTCGTTGGGCCCTGGCCGGGCCGGCCAGCCGGCTGGCGGCCGCCTACGGCACCGAGTTCACCCTCAGTGGGCTGGGGCTGGCCAACGGCCTGCTCCTGCTGCTCGGCGGCGCCGTCCTCGGCGTACTGGGGGCGTGGACCGCCGTGGCCCGCCACCTGAGCGCCATCGAACCGCGGTGAATCGTCATGGCCCGCTGAATGCTTTATAATATGCGGCATCCGGTCGCGGGGCCGTCCCTTGAAATCCTCCGGTCCCGACCCCAGTTGCCCCAAGAATGGTGCGGGCAGCGAAACCCGGCAAAACAAAAGAGGAGACTCGGTCAGGTTGGAGGAGAAGGCGCGTATGAGCACGGCACTGGTTACGGCGGGTAACGCGAATCTGCCGCTGCCGACGAGCAGCGAAGACGCGTACATCCAGGCGGTGAGCCAGATCCCGGTGCTTGATGCCGACGAGGAGTACGAGCTGGCGCGGCGCTGCCAGTACGAAGGGGATCTCGAAGCAGCGCGGCAGCTGGTGCTCTCGCACCTTCGCTTCGTCGTCCACGTGGCCCGGGGTTACCGGGGCTACGGATTGGCCCTCGGCGACCTGATCCAGGAGGGCAACATTGGCCTGATGAAGGCCGTCAAGCGCTTCGATCCGGACGTCGGTGTCCGCCTGGTCTCCTTCGCGGTCCACTGGATCCGGGCCGAGATCCACGAGTTCATCCTGCGCAACTGGCGCATCGTCAAGGTGGCCACCACCAAGGCGCAGCGCAAGCTGTTCTTCAACCTGCGCGGTGCCAAGAAGCGGCTGGGCTGGATGAACCGCGACGAGGTCAATGCGGTGGCCCGTGATCTCGGCGTGCAGCCGGAGACGGTCCTCGAGATGGAGTCGCGCCTCTCGGGGCAGGACCTCGGCTTCGACCCGCTGGTCTCCGAGGACGAGGAGGAGCAGGTGCGTGCCCCGGTGGCCTACCTGGAGGACCGCCGCTTCGACCCGGCCGAGGTGGTCGAGAGCAGCGACTGGGGGACCCACCAGGACGACACCCTGCATCAGGCGCTGGCGCAGCTCGACGAGCGCAGCCGGCACATCCTGCGTGCCCGCTGGCTGGAGGAGGAGCGCCAGACCCTGCAGGAACTGGCCGACCACTACGGCGTGTCCGCCGAGCGCATCCGTCAGCTCGAAAAGAACGCCATCGGCAAGCTGCGCGGGGCGGTCAGCGCCTGAGCCGTCGAGCTCCGGAGCCTCCCGCCCCGCGGCACCTCGTCCATCCGCTAAAGCACACCCCGCTCGGCGAGGGAGACCGGCTCGCCGTCCCCTACCACGAAGTGATCCAGTAGACGGACGTCCACCAGTCCCAGGGCCTCGCGCAGGCGGTGCGTCAGGGCTTCGTCCGCCGCGCTCGGCTCGGCGACGCCCGAGGGGTGGTTGTGGGCGACGATCACCGCTGCCGCGTTATGGGCCAGGGCGCGTCGCACCAGCTCGCGCGGATAGACGCTGGCGCCGTCGATGGTCCCGCGGAAGAGTTCCTCGTAGCCGATCACCCGGTGGCGGTTGTCCAGGAACAGCCCGCCGAAGACCTCGCTGGGGTGGTCGCGCAGCAGTGCGGTGAGGTAGGTGCGCGTCTGCGCCGGGCTGCTGAGGGTGGGGCCACGCTGTAACGCTTGGCCCAAGTGGCGCCGGGCGATCTCCAAGGCCGCCTGCATCTGCGCGTACTTGGCGTCGCCCAGTCCGGGCCGGGCGGCGAAGGTCTCGCGATCGGCCTCGAGCAGGCCGCGCAGGCCGCTGAACGCAGCGAGCAGCTCGCGGGCCAGCTCCACCGCGGACTGGCCGCGGCGCCCGGTGCGCAGGAAAATGGCGAGCAGCTCCGCATCCGAAAGCGCCTGGGGTCCGCGCTGGATGAGCCGCTCGCGGGGCCGCTCGTCCCGCGGCCACGAACGGATCGACATGACACTGCCCTCCCTGGCGGCGTCGTGTGAACGAATTGTCGGCGGGCGCCGCCGCGGCGCGGCGACGCCCCCGCGGCTATTCCGCTGCCCAGTTGTCGCGTACGCGCTTGAGGCGCCGCGCCTGGTAGCGGTTGATGTTGGCCGTCATCATGAAGATCGCCACGATGAAAAGCACCGGGAAGGCCAGGGCGATGGCCAGCTGGTGGGCGCCGACCAGATGCAGGCCCAGCAGGACCACCATGGCCGCCGCCGGTGCGCCGATCAGGCGCACCATCGCCGCGGACTCCGTGCGCTTGATGTGGGCATCCAGTTCCTCGTAGCTGTCGAAGGCGTTCTCGTCCGTCGCCCCGAACATTCGCCCCAGGGCGCTGCCTTCGGCCTCCTGCCCTTGTGCGGGCGCGGTGCCGACCTCCGGTGAATGGTCGTCTTGTTGGGTCTGCTCAGCGTGCGCGTGCTCTCGACTCATGGTGCCTCCTCGGGTTAATCCCCTGTCCCCACTGGGATGACACTATAGAATGCGGGTCGGGATTCAACCCCGCCCGCTAGCGGTGTAGCGCAGTAGCGCGCTGGCTGCACGGATCTGCGACAATACGCGTATGTCTTTGCCGAGCCGAACCATCCGCATCCTGCTCGTGGTGAGCGGCGGGATCGCCGCTTACAAGGCCGCCGAGTTGGTCCGCGAACTGCGCCGCGGCGGCGCCGAAGTGCGTGTGGCGATGACCGCCGCCGCGCAGCGCTTCATCACGCCGCTGACCTTTCAGGCCCTTTCCGGTCAGCGCGTCCACACGGATCTGCTCGACGCGGAGGCCGAGGCGGCCATGGGCCACATCGAGCTGGCGCGCTGGCCCGATCGCATCGTCGTCGCGCCGGCCACCGCCGATTTCCTGGCGCGACTGGCTCAGGGGCGGGCAGACGACCTGCCGGCGGCGCTGTGCCTGGCCACCCGTGCGCCGATCACCGTGGCCCCGGCCATGAACAACGTCATGTGGGAGGCGGTGCCGACCCGCGAGAACCTGGCGGTGCTGCATCGCCGGGGCGTGGCGTGCATCGGCCCCGAGTACGGCGAGCAGGCCTGCGGTGAGTTCGGCGAGGGGCGCATGTCCGATCCGGCGCGCATCGCCGCGGCGTTGCTCGATGCCGGCGGTGCCCCGGGGGGCGCGTGGGCCGGGCGCACCGTGTTGATCACCGCCGGCCCGACCCGCGAGCCCCTGGATCCGGTGCGCTACCTGACCAACCGCAGCTCCGGGCGGATGGGCTTCGCGCTGGCGGCGGCCGCCCGCGAGGCTGGAGCCCGGGTGATCCTGGTTGCCGGGCCCGCCGCCCTGGCCACGCCGCCGGGCGTGGAGCGTATCGATGTCGAACGCGCCGGGCAGATGTACGACGCTGTGCTCGGCCGGATCGACGAGGCGGACTGCTTCATCGCCGCCGCTGCGGTGAGCGACTACCGGCCCGAGCACGAGGCGCCCGAGAAGATCAAGAAAGGCGGTGACGCGCTGACCCTGGCCCTGGAGCCGACGCCGGATACCCTGCGCGCCGTGGCGGCGCGCAGGCCGCGCCCCTTCGTGGTGGGGTTTGCCGCGGAGACCGAGCGCGTTGCTGAATACGCCCGGCGTAAGCTCAACAACAAGGACCTCGACCTGATCGCCGCCAACCGCGTCGGTCCGGGGCAGGGGTTCGATACCGACCACAACGCCCTGGAAGTCCTCTGGCCCGACGGCGGCGTCGCCCTGGCCGAGCAGCCCAAGACGGCCCTTGCCCGGGAGCTGCTGCAGATCGTGGCCGAGCGCGCCGGGTTCGCGGAGGCAGCGAGGAGTACCCATGCACCGTAAGATCGAAGCACGCATCGTCGACGCACGCCTCGGCAGCGAGATCCCGCTGCCCGATTACGCCACCGACGGTTCGGCGGCCATCGATCTGCGCGCCTGCCTGTCCGAGCCGTTGGTGCTCGAGCCGCGCGGGCGGCAGCTGATCGGCACCGGGCTGGCCGTGAACATCCACGATCCGGGCCTGGTCGGCGTCGTGGCCTCGCGCTCGGGGCTATCGCTCAAGCACGGTCTGCGTGTGGCCCAGGGTATCGGGGTCATCGATTCCGACTACCATGGGGAGATCGGGGTGATCCTTGCCCACGACGGGACCGAGCCGTATACGATCACGCCGGGGGAGCGCATCGCGCAGCTGCTCTTCCAGCCGGTGGTGCAGGTTACGCTGGATTACGTCTCGGGCTTTTCCGCCACCACCGAGCGAGGTGAGGGTGGCTTCGGCCACAGCGGTACGCTATGACGCGGGGGCATCCCCGCAGGATGACGATGACAAGGAGGCGCCCGTGAGCGCAGCGCAGGTACCCGCATCGATCTTTCGTGCCTACGACGTCCGCGGCGTGGTGGGCGAGACCCTGGATGCCGACATCGTCCGCTGGGTGGGGCGGGCAGTGGGCAGCGAGGCGCGCGAACGCGGTGTCCGCCGCTTGGTGGTCGGCCGCGATGGCCGCCACTCCAGCGCCGAGCTGGCCGCGGCGGTGGCGGCCGGCATGAACGACGCCGGCTGCGACGTCATCGACATCGGCCAGGCCCCCACCCCGGTCATGTACTTCGCCACCCACGAGCTGGAGACCGGCTCCGGGGTGATGATCACCGGCAGCCACAACCCGCCGGAATACAACGGCCTGAAGATCATGGTCGCCGGCGACACCCTCTCCGGTGAGGCCATCACGGCGCTCTACCGGCGCATACAGGACGGCTGCCTGGCCGAGGGCGAGGGTTGCGTGGAGACACGCACGGACCTGGTGGAACGCTACCTGGCGCGCATCGCGGGCGACATCCGCCCGGCGCGGCCGCTGCGCCTGGTCCTGGATGCCGGCAACGGGGTGGCCGGGGCGGTGGCGCCGCGCCTCTTCGAGGCCCTCGGCTGCCAGGTCGAGGCGCTCTTCTGCGAGGTCGACGGCGATTTCCCCAACCACCACCCGGACCCGGCGGAGCCGCACAACCTGGAGACGCTCATCGCCCGCGTCCGTGACAGCGGTGCCGATCTCGGGCTGGCCTTCGACGGCGACGGGGATCGCCTCGGCGTCGTCGACTCGGCGGGGAACATCATCTGGCCCGACCGCCAGCTGATGCTCTACGCCCGCGACGTGCTCAGCCGTCGCCCCGGTGAGCCAGTGGTCTTCGACGTTAAATGCAGCATGCACCTCAAGCACGTCATCGAGGCAGCCGGCGGGCGGCCGCAGATGTCGCGCACCGGGCACTCGCTGATCAAGGCCACCCTGCGCGAGAGCGGTGCGCCCCTGGCCGGCGAGATGAGCGGCCACACCTTTTTCGCCGAGCGCTGGTACGGCTTTGACGACGGGCTCTACACCGGTGCCCGGCTGGTGGAGATCGTCGCCGCCGATGGCCGACCCAGTGCCGAGGTCTTCGCCGAGCTGCCTGAGGGGGTGTCCACGCCCGAGCTCAAGGTCCACATCCAGGAGGGCGAGCAGGCCGAGCTCATGGATGCGCTGGTGGCGGAGGGGCGGCAGCGCTTCACCGAGGCCACCATCCACACCATCGACGGTATCCGCGTGGAGTGGCCCGATGGCTGGGGGCTGATCCGCGCCTCCAACACCACGCCGGTGCTGGTGGTGCGCTTCGAGGCCAACGACGCCGACGGCCTGGCCCGTATCCGCGAGGCCTTCGAGGCCCTGCTTGCCAGCGTGCGCCCCGGCCTGGCCATCCCTGCACCCTGACCCAGCAATCCGCACCCTGAATTCAATATGACCGAACACCCCATCGATCCCGATCTCACCGCCCAGGTCCTGGTCGAGGCCCTGCCCTACATCCGCCGCTTCCGCGGGCAGACCATCGTCGTCAAGTTCGGCGGCAATGCCATGGTGGACGAGGCGCTGAAGGTGGCCTTCGCGCGGGATATCGTGCTCATGCGCCTGGTCGGCTTCCGCGTCGTCGTGGTTCACGGTGGCGGCCCGCAGATCGGCAACCTGCTCGATCGCATCGGCAAGGAGACCGAGTTCGTCCAGGGCATGCGGGTCACCGACGCCGAGACCATGGACGTGGTGGAGATGGTCCTCGGTGGCCTGGTGAACAAGGAGATCGTCAATCTGATCAGCGCCCAGGGTGGCCGTGCCGTGGGGCTGACCGGCAAGGACGGTGGCCTGATCCGGGCCCGCAAGCTCGAGGTGGAACAGCCCGGGCCCGAGAACCAGGTCCCCGAGATCATCGATATCGGCCACGTCGGCGAGGTCGATCACATCGACCCGGCGGTGGTGGAGATGCTCGACTCCGGGGAGTTCATCCCGGTGGTCGCGCCCATCGGCGTCGATGAGCGCGGAACGTCCTACAACATCAACGCGGACCTGGTCGCCGGCCGGATCGCCGAGGTCCTCGACGCCGAGAAGCTCCTGCTGCTGACCAATACCCCCGGCGTGCTCGATGGCGCAGGCAATCTGCTCACCGGGTTGAGCCCCGAGCGGGTCGACGGCCTGATCGCCGACGGCACCATCGCCGGCGGCATGCTGCCCAAGATCCGCTGCGCCCTGGACGCCGTGGCCGGCGGCGTGCGCAACGCCCATATCATCGATGGCCGCGTCCCCCACGCGGTGTTGCTCGAACTGTTCACCGACAAGGGCGTGGGCACGCTGATCCGGCGCCAGCCCGACTAGCCCGTTCGCGCGGGGCCCGCGCCGCGGTCGCGCAGCCCCCAGATCCAGTACCCGGCCAGGCCGAGCATGGCGGCCAGGGAGGCCACGTAGGCCTCCCAGCCCAGGCCGTGGTAGAGGTAGCCCGGCAGCCACGAGCCCACCGCGCCGCCGGCGTAGTAGAAGGCGATGTAGAGGCCGTTGACTACGCCGGTCTCGCCCTCCACCTCCTGGTTGAGGTACCCCGGTGCCAGGGCGTGAAGCAGGAACATCCCGGCGCAGAAGACGAACATCCCCGCGAAGATCACCACCAGCCACGGTCCGAGGAACATCGCCAGCGAGGCGGCGAAGATGGCGATGCCCAGCAGCATGGTGTTGACCACGCCGCCGATGCGATCGGCCACGCGCAGGGCGCTGAGTGCCGTGACCACCCCCATGAGGTAGCCCGTGTACATCAGCGCGATGCCCAGATCGCTGAGCCCGGTCTCGAGCTCCACCAGGCGGAAGGGTAGGAAGGTGAGCAGCGATAGGAAGACGAAGAAGGCACAGAAGATGGCGCCGTAGACCCGCAGCGCCCGGGGCTGACGCAGGATCTGGCCGACGGCGCGGCGGTCCAGGCGGCCGAAGCCAGCCTGCGGATCGGCGTCCAGACGCAGCAGCAGGGCGGTGCACAGCAGCTGCGCCACGCCGAAGAGCAGGAAGGCGGCCTCCCAGCTCGCGGCGGTGGTCACCGCGCCGGCGATGGCCCGACCCAGGAAGCCGCCCAGCACCGTGGCCGCCACGTAGCCGGCCATCACCCGCGTGGTCCGCCCCGGGGCGGCGCTGGCGGCCAGGTAGGTCATCAGCGCGGTGAGGATGGCCGGGATCAGCAGGCCCTGAACCAGGCGCAGCCCGAGGAGGATCTCAAAGCTTGGCGCCATGGCCACCGCCAGCTGGGTCACGGCCAGCAGCCCCGAGGCCACCACCAGCATCTGTCGCGACGATACGCGCTGGAGCACGAAGCCGTAGGCGATGGGCGCAATGGCCAACGGCAGCAGCGTGGCGGTGAGCAGCAGCGAGGCTTTCGGCTCGCTCACCGAGAAAGCGGCCTGGAGCGTCGGCAGCAGCGGCTGCGGGGCGTGGATGGCCGAGAAGGCGAGGACCGTGCAGTAGATGGTGATCAGCAGCTGGGCAATGGGCATGGAC
Source organism: Halorhodospira sp. 9621 (assembly GCF_022228055.1). Taxonomy (NCBI): domain Bacteria; kingdom Pseudomonadati; phylum Pseudomonadota; class Gammaproteobacteria; order Chromatiales; family Ectothiorhodospiraceae; genus Halorhodospira; species Halorhodospira sp. 9621. The sequence goes on along the minus strand of NZ_JAJNRD010000004.1, from coordinate 104,049 downwards.
GGGCTGAGGGTGGCTTTCGGGACGGGAACGGGTGCGCCGGCTAATGCTCGGCGCGGTGGAAGAGGGCGTAGAGCACGGGCACGACCCCGAGGATGAGGATCGTGCCGAAGGCCAGGCCGGACATCACCGCGATGGCCATGGGCGCCCAGAAAGGCCCGGAGAGAGCCAGTGGGATCATCCCCAGAATGGTGGTGGCTGCGGTGAGCAGCACCGGGCGCATGCGCCCGACACCGGCCTCCATGATAGCCGGCTGCACGGCCATGCCATCATCGCGGTGCAGGCGTATCTGCTCGACCAGGACAATGGCGTTGCGGATGAGCATGCCGGCCAGGCTCATGGCGCCGAGCAGGGCGATGAAGCCGAATGGCTGGCGGAAGGCGAGCAGACCGGCGACCACCCCGATCAGCCCCAGCGGCACGGTCAGGGCCACCACGGCGGCATCGCGTAGGCTGTTGAACTGCGCGACCAGCAGCAGGGCCATGACCGCCAGCACCAGCGGAACAAAGGCCAGCACATCGGCCCGTGCCTCCCAAGAGGCCTCGGCCTCGCCGCCCCAGGAGAGCTCCAGGCCAGGGGGCAGGTCCAGCTCGGCGAGTTCCGGGTCGAGGCGGGCCACTAGCCCTTCGGCGGTGGCCCCCTCGGCCAGGTCCGTCTGGACGGTCACCGTCGGCACCCGGTCCTGGCGCCAGATGCTGCGCTCTTCCCAGGCCGGCTCCAGGTTCGCCACCTGGCGCAGCGGGACCGGCTGCTCGGCGTCCCGCGGCCAGATCTCCAGGGTATCGAGCCGCGACAGGTCACCGCGTTCGGCCTCGGGCAAATACCAGTGGATCGGCAGGTGGCGGTCCCCGTCGATGAGCACACCGATGGGGCCGTCGTCGTAGGCCATCTCCAGGGTCTCGGCTACCTCGGCCGAGGAGAGCCCGGCGGCGCGGGCCCGTTCCTGGTCGACCTCGACATCCAGCGACACCGCCTTCTGGCGCCAGTTGTGCCGGGTGCCTTCGGTTTCCGGCTGGGCCGCCAGCCAGTCGCGCAGCTCCTCGGCTACCCGGCGCAGCTCCGCGTGATCACGCGGACCGGCCACGCGCAGCTCCACCGGGTAGCGCACCGGATCGCCCAGCATCATCGGCCGCACCCGCGGCTGTGCGTCGGCGAAGCGGCCCTCGAGCCAGTCGCGCACATCGTCGATCACCGCATCCAGGTCGCTGCCCGGTTCGGTGCCCACCAGCAGCTGGGCGTAGGCCGGGTTGGGCAGCTCCGGGATCATCGGCAGGTAGAAGCGCGGAGCCCCCTCGCCGATGAAGGTGGTCACCCGAGCGACGTCGTCGTGCTCGCGCAGGAAGGCCTCGATGCGCTCGGTGTCGGCGGCCACCGCCTCGATGCGCGTGCCCTCGCTGCGCCAGTGGTCGATGAGGAACTGGTCCCGGTCGGCGGCGGGAAAGAAGATCCGCGGCACCAGGGTGAATGCGGCCACCGCGATGCCCACTACCAGCAGGACGACGATCAGGCTGCTGGCGCGGTAGTGCAGCATCGTACCCAGAGCCCGCCGGTAGGTGCGGTGCCAGACGGTGTCGTGGGGATCCCCTGCCTCGCCCTCGGCCGGTGCGGGCAGGAAGCGGTAAGCCAACAGCGTGGTGAAGGTCACCGCCAGGATCCAGCTCAGGCCCAGGGCGAAGGCCACCACCCAGAACAGCGAGCTGGTGAACTCGCCCACTGCCGTCGGCGTGAAGCTGATCGGCGAGAAGGCCAGTGCGGCGATGGCCGTGCCGATCAGCAGCGGCACGGCGGTCTCGCTGACCGCCTGACGCGCCGCCCGGGCGCGCTCGACGCCGCGCTGGATGCGGGTCATGGTCAGCTCGGCGACCACGATGGCGTTGTCGACCAGCATGCCCAGGACCACGATCAGCGCCCCCAGCGAGACGCGGTGCAGGTCGATGCCGGTGACCCACATCACCAGGAAGGTGCCGAGGATGGTCAGTGGTACGCCGGCGCCGACGATCACTCCGGTGCGCCAGCCCAAGGCGATCAGCAGGACGGCCAGGACGATGGCCACGGCAGTGGCCAGGTTGGTGACGAACTCGGTGATCGCCTCGCGGACCGTCTCAGCCTGGTCGTTGACGGTGTGCAGCGCCATGCCCACCGGGCGGTCGTGCTCAAGCTCGGCCAGGCGCTGTTCGATGCGTTCGCCGAGCTCGACCACGTTGGTCCCTGGAGCCGGCGAGACCCCCAGCGCTACGCCCGGTTCGCCGTCATGGCAGAACACGCGCTCGGGAGGATCGGCGAAACCGCGGCGGACATCAGCGATGTCGCGCAGGTAGATGCGCTCGTCGGTCTCCGGGTTACGGATGGACAGCGACCGCACATCCTCGACGCTGTCGAAGGCCCCCGAGACGAACAGCCCAACCCGATCGTCGTCGAGATCGATCGCGCCCGCCGGCGCGACCACGTTCTGCCGTTGCAGGGTCTCGGCGATCTGCCCGGGGTGTAGGTTGAGAGCCGACAGGCGCTCGCGGCTGATCTCGATGAAGATTCGCTCGCCCTGGCGGCCGAAGAGCTCTGCCCGGGCCACGCCGGGGACGCGCAACAGCTCGCGGCGCAACTCATCGGCATAGTCGTCGATCTCGCGTAGGCCGTAGCCCTCGCCGGTGACCGCATAGAGCAGGCCGAAGACGTCGCCGTAGTCGTCGTCGACCACCGGTCCGCGCACCTCGTCCGGCAGCTCGCGGGAAGCCCGCTGGACCTTCTTGTTCAGCTCGTCCCAGATCTGGCGCAGCCGTGCCCCGGAGTAGCGCTCATCCACGTCGACATAGATGACCACCTCGCCGTCGCGGCTGATCGACTCGATCTCTTCGAGTTCCTCGAGCTGCTGGATGTGACGCTCGAGGACCTCGGTGACCTCCGCCTCCACCCGCTGCGCCCGCGCGCCGGGGTATTCGGCCTGGACCAGGGCGGTGTGGATGGTGAAGTCGGGGTCCTCGAGCTGCCCCAGTTGGCCGTAGGCCCAGATGCCGGAGAGCCCGAGCAGCACCGTGGCGAAGACGATCAGCCGGGCATGCGCCAGGCTCCAGCCGCCGATGCTCACGGCGCCTCCGCATCCATCCGCCGGGTGGGCTGACCCTCGGCCAGGTGGTGGACGCCGGCGGTCACCACCTCGTCGCCGGTCTCCAAGCCGTCACCGACCAGAGCGCTGCCCCGATCCAGGGCGAGCAGCTCCACGGCCTGGCGCCGGACCCGGTGGTCCTCGCCGCGCAGCCAGACGTGGGGCTCGCCGTCGTGCTTGTGGACGGCGGTCAGTGGGACTCGGAACCCCTCGCCGGGGCCGAGGTCAGCGCGGAAGACCGCCTCGGCGGTCATCCCGGGCAGCACCCGGTCGTCGGGGTCGGCCAGGGTGACCTGAACCGGGTAGGTCTGGCGCTCGGGGAGCACGTCGACCCCGACGGTGCGGATCCGCCCCGGGAAGACCGCGTCGAGGGCCGGGACGTGCACCTGCACCTGCTGCAGGTGCTCCCGGTAGACCATGAACTCCTCGGGGATGCCGACCTCGACCTCCAGCTGCGAGAGGTCCTCAAGGAGGTAGACCGGCTCCTGGGGCGGCACGGCCTCGTAGGCGTCAAAGCGGCGCTCGGCGACCGCCCCTTCGAACGGGGCCCTCAGCCGGGTGTAGGCGAGCCGGTCGCGGGCGAGGGCCAGGCCGGCCTGCAGCGAGGCGGCTTCGGCGCGGGCCTCGTCACGCTGGCGGGCGGCCTGGTCGTACTCGGACTGGGTGATGGCCTCCTCCTCGACCAGCTGTGCGGCGCGCAGGTACTCGGTGGCCGCGTAGGCCTGCCGGGCGCGGGCCGCCTCGAGCTGTGCCTCCAGCTCCTCGACCTCGCGGGCGTGGTCGGAGTCGTCCAGCTCGGCAAGGCGCTCGCCGGCGGCCACGCGGTCACCCACATCGGCGTGGATGGTATCCAGCTCGCCACCTACGCGGAACGACACCCAGGCCCGGTGCTGCGCCTCGACGCGGCCGGTGAAGCGCCGTTCGGCGAGGCGGTCGGGATCCTCCAGGACCAGGGTCTGGACCGGGCGCGGCCGCTCCTCGGGGGGCTGCTCGGTACCCGGATCGCCGCAGCCGGTGACCAGGGCCAGGCCGGTGACCAGCAGGGTCACCGTCCGCAGCAGCGGCGCGGGCGCATGGTGGGGCCGCACGTCCATGGCGTTCCTTGAAGGTGATGGGGGGTTCAGGCACTCCACCTATCGTATCCAGCCGGGCCGAGCGGCGCCAGCCGGCGGCGCGGCTACGCCGCGCCGTAGCGGCTCCGATACTGGCGGATGGCGTCCAGGGTCTCGCCCTTGCCGCCGTGCTCGGCCAGGTAGGTTTCCAGGTGATCCAGGGTGATGATCGGGACCACCGGGGCGCCCAGGGCCTGTTCGACCTCGTGGACGGCGGAGACCTGGTTGGCGCCGCGCTCCTTGCGGTCGAGCGCGATGGCCACCGCGGCCACGCGGCCGCCCTCGGCGGTGATCAGCTCGGCGGCCTCGCGGATGGATCCGCCCGATGAGATCACGTCGTCGACGATCACGGCGCGCCGACCATCCACCGGTGCACCCACCAGCCGTCCCCCCTCGCCGTGGTCCTTGGCCTCCTTGCGATCGAAGGCGTAGGGGACGTCGCGGCTGCGCGTCTCGGCCAACGCCATGCTGAGCGCCGTGGCCAGCGGGATGCCCTTGTAGGCGGGGCCGAAGACCAGGTCGAAGTCAACCTGTGCCCTCGCCAGGGCCTCCACGTAGCAGCGGCCGAGCCTGCTCAGGGCCTCGCCGCTGTTGAACAGCCCGGTATTGAAGAAGTAGGGGCTCTCGCGGCCGGATTTCAGCGTGAAGCGCCCGAAGCGCAGCACCCCGCGGTCGAGGGCGAAGCGGATGAACTCTTCCTGGTAATCGTACATGGCGGTCTATCCCGTGTTGCGCATGCCCGCCGCGATCCCGTTGATGACCACCTGCAGGCCGCGGCGCAGGGAGTCGTCCTCGCACATCCGGGAACGACGCAGCAGCTCGACCTGCAACAGGTTGAGCGGGTCGACGTAGGGGTTGCGGACCTCCACAGCGCGTTTGACCACCGGGAAGTCCGACAGCGGCTGCTCGTGCCCGGTGACGGTCAGCACGGCGTCGCGGGTGCGGGCGAAGCGCTCGCGCAGCTCGTCGCCCACCCCGCGCAGCTCCTCGGGGACCAGGGCGTGCTCGTAGAGCCGGTTGACGCCGGGTTCGGCCTTGGCCACGACCATCTCGACCATGTCGAGGAAGGCCTCGAAGAAGGGCCAGTGGGCGAACATCTCCTGTAGTTCTTCGGTTAGCCCCTCTTCGATGGCCTCTTCGAGCGCCTCGCCAACACCCAGCCAGGCCGGGAGCATCAGCCGGGTCTGGGTCCAGGCGAAGACCCAGGGGATGGCGCGCAGGCTGTCCACGGTCATCTGATCCGGCGAGCGCTTGGCCGGGCGGCTGCCGATGGTCAGCCGCGAGATCTCGTCGATGGGGGTAGCCGCCCGGAAATAGTCCATGAACTCCGGGCGCTCCTTGACCGTGTCGCGATAGGCCGCCATGGCCCGGGCGCTGAGCCGGTCTAGGATCTCGCGCCAGCGCTGCGGCGGTGGTTCCGGCGGGCGGACCGTCGCCTCGAGCACCGAGGTGGTGTAGAGCTCCAGGTTGCGCAGGGCGATCCCGGGCAGTCCAAACTTGGCCTGCATCACCTCGCCCTGCTCGGTGACGCGCAGCGTCCCGTCCACGGAGCCCGGCGGCTGGGCCAGGATGGCGGCGTGGGTCGGGCCGCCGCCACGGCCAATGCTGCCGCCGCGCCCGTGGAACAGGGTCAGATCGATACGCTGCCGGCGGGATAGGGCGACCAGCTGCTCCTGGGCCTGGTAGAGCGTCCACGTGGAAGTCAGGTGACCGGCGTCCTTGGTGGAGTCGGAGTAGCCGATCATGATCTCCTGGCGGCCGGCGATGCGCTGGCGGTACCAGTCGCTCTCGAAGAGCACCTCCATGGTGTCGGCCGCCTCGGCCAGCGTGTCGCGGGTCTCGAACAGCGGCACCACCCGGGTGGGGTGGGTGAGACCGCACTCCTTCTGCAGCAGCTCCACGGCGAGGATGTCGGAGGGCTTCGCGGCGTGGGAGACGATGTACGCCCCCACCGCGTCGGGGCCGATCTCCTCGAGCATGCGGATGGTGTCGAGCACCTCCTGGACCTCGCGCTCCGGCTTGAAGTCCAGCGGGATCAGCGGGCGGCGGTGGGAGAGTTCCTGGAAGAGCCACTGCTGGCGGGTTGGCTCGTCCCACTCGGCGTAGCTGCCCAGTCCCACGGCGCGGGTGATGGCGTCGAGCACCGCGGTGTGGCGCTCCGCGTGCTGGCGGATGTCCATGGGCATCAGGGTGAGCCCGAAACAGCTCACCCGGCGGATGGTATCGAGCAGCTCGCCCTCGGCAACCACCCCGGCGCCGACGCGCTGCAGCGAGTAGTAGCAGCGCAGCAGCGGCTGACGCAGGTCCTCGACGTCGGAGAGGATGTCGCTCTCCGGGGGGCGACCGCCCTGGAGCTTGGCCTCGGCCCAGCGCATGGTCTGGCGCAGCCGCGCCCGGAGCCGCTTGAGCACCACCCGGTACGGCTCCCACGCCTCGCCGCCGACCTCCTCGCGCAGCTCATCGTCGCAGACCTGCAGCGACAGGGTGGAGACCAGCCGCTGGATGTCCCGCTCGTAGAGGTAGGCGGCCATCCAGCGCGAGAGGATGGCCACGTCCCGGGTGACCCGGTGGGTGACGTTGGGGTTGCCGTCGCGGTCGCCGCCCATCCACGAGCCGAAGGTGATCGGCGCGCAGTCCAGGGGCAGCGGGCGGCCGGTGTGCTCGCGCAGGGTGTGATCAAGGCTGCGCAGGTAGCGCGGCACGGCGTCCCAGAGTGTCTGCTCGACCACCGCTAGACCCCAGCGGGCCTCGTCCTGCGGGGTGGGGCGGCGGCGGCGGATCTCGTCGCTGTGCCAGGCTGCGGTGATCTCGCGCTTGAGCGCCAGCCGCGTCTCGGCCACCTCCGTGGGCGTCTGGCCGAAGCGGTCGCGGTTGTCCAGCAGCCCGGCGATGCGGTTGTACTTCTGCAGCATAGTCCGCCGCTGCACCTCGGTCGGGTGCGCGGTGAACACCAGGTTGATGTCCATGTTGCAGATGGCCTCGTGGAGCTGCTCGGGCTCCATGTCGGCGGCCAGTCGGGGGACGGTCTCGGCCAGGGAGCCGAACAGCGGTCGGGCCTCGGGGGTACGCGCCCACTCGCGGCTGCGCCGCACCCGGTGATGCTGCTCGGCGATGTTGGCCAGGTTCAGGAACTGCGAGAAGGCCCGGGCCACCGGGGTGACCTGTTCGGGCGGCAGTTCCGACAGGGTCCGTTCGAGCTCCTGCGCAGCTTCGTCGTCCCCGGCGCGGGCCGTCTTGGCCAGCACCCGGACGCGCTCGACGGTCTCGTAGAGCTCGGCGCCGCCCTGCTCGCGCAGGGTGGCACCGAGCAACTCGCCGAGGTCCCGGATGTCTTCGCGCAGGGCGCTGTCGCTATCCTGATGCTCTTCCATGCCGTTGCGCCCCGCCTGCTTGGGGTGGTTGCGTGGTCACTCGGCCTACTCGGGCAGCCCGAACTGCTCGACGCTGGCGAAGATGTCGGTATCGGAGATGATCCCGATCGGCCGGCCCTGGGTGTCGATGACCACCATGCGCCGGATGTTCTCCGCGCCCATGCGCTCGGCGCAGTCGAGCAGCGAGGTGTCCTCGGGTACGGTGATCAGCGGCCGCGTAGCCACCTCAGAGATGCGTACCTGGCTCGGTTGCTTGGTGGCCGAGACCACCCGGCTGATGACGTCGCGCTGGGTCATGATGCCCATGCCGTCGGCCTCGTCCGGCGCGGGCTGGACCACCACCGAGGAGATCCGCCGCTCGCGCATCAGGTGCATGGCGTCCTCGACGCTGGTATCGCCGGACATGGTGACCAGGTTCGGGTTCATGAGGTCGGCCACCGTGTGCGGCACCCGGCCCGAGGCGACCATCTCCTCGAGTGGCGCGACCACCCGGCGCTGCTCGCGGGCCTGGCGCTCGGCCTCGATCGCCTCCTCGCGCTCGCGCTGGATGCGGTCGATGTCGATGGTGCCGTGCATCTGATCGATCAGCGCGTCGGCGAACTGGCTGGTCTTCACCTCGGTGGCGCCCTGCAGCGAGCGGGCGAAGTCGTAGGTGACGATCCCGGCGCCGACCACCTTCTCGTAGGCGGCGCGGATCAGGTCGGCTGCCTCGCTCCAGCCGATGTGCTCGAGCAGCATGACGCCCGAGAACAGCAGCGAGCCGGGATTGACCTTGTCCTGGTTGGCGTACTTCGGCGCGGTGCCGTGGGTGGCCTCGAATACCGCCACGTTGTCGGACATGTTGGCGCCCGGCGCGATGCCCACGCCTCCGACCTCGGCGGCGATGGCGTCCGAGAGGTAGTCGCCGTTGAGGTTCATGGTGGCGAGGACGTCGAACTCGTTGGGCCGCAGCAGCATGAGCTGGAACATGATGTCCGCGATGCGGTCCTTGATGACGATCTTGCCCTCGGGGCGCTTGCCGCCGTAGGTGGCGTAGAGCTCCTCCTCGGTGATGGTCTGGTCCGGGAACTCCTCGCGGGCGACCTCGTAGCCCCAGGTGCGGAAAGCCCCCTCGGTGTACTTCATGATGTTGCCCTTGTGCACCAGGGTGACGCTCTCGCGGTTATGCTCGATGGCGTACTCGATCGCCTTGCGCACCAGGCGCTTGGTCCCGAACGGGCTGATCGGCTTGACGCCGAGACCGGCGCCGTCGAAGAACGTCTCGCCCATCTCCTCGCGCAGGAAGCGGGCGACCTTCTCGTTGTCGGCGCTGCCGGCCTGGTACTCGATCCCGGCGTAGACGTCCTCGGTGTTCTCGCGGAAGATCACCACGTCGATGTCCTTGGGGCGCTGCAGCGGCGAGGGGACACCGGCGTAGTGGCGCACCGGGCGGACGCAGGCGTACAGATCGAGCTCCTGGCGCAGGGAGACGTTCAGCGACCGGAAGCCGCCGCCCACCGGCGTGGTCAGGGGCCCCTTGATGGAGATGAGTACGTCCTTCAGGGCGGCCTTGGTCTCATCGGGGAAGTAGTTGCCGTCGTACAGGGCGGCGGCTTTCTCGCCCATGTACAGCTCGGCCCAGTGGATCTTGCGCCGCCCGCCGTAGGCCTTCTCGACCGCGGCGTCCCAGATGCGCATGCAGGCGCGGTTGATATCGGGCCCGATGCCGTCGCCCTCGACGTAACCGATGATCGGGTTGTCCGGGACCTGAAGTCGGCCGTCGGACCCGACGGTGATCTTCTGGCCGCCCTCGGGGTACTGGATTTGTTGGCTCATGGCTCCTCCCGCTGGATTTCCTTTCGGCGGCGCGTGGCCGGTCCGGCTTTTGGCCGCGGTCCCGGCGCCTGTGACAAACGGGCTCTATTCTCAATCAGCCCCCGGGGCCAATCAAGAATGGGCGAGCCGCTCCAGGTAACGCTCCACGTCCAGCGCGGCCATGCAGCCGGTGCCGGCCGAGGTGACCGCTTGGCGATAGACGTGGTCGCAGACGTCGCCGGCGGCGAACACACCCGGGACGCTCGTCGCCGTGGCGTTGCCGTCCAGGCCGCTGTTGACCCGGATGTAGCCGCCGGACATGGCCAGCTGACCCTCGAACAGCCCGGTATTGGGGGAGTGGCCGATGGCGATGAAGACGCCCGAGACCTCGCGTTCAGCGATCTCGCCGCTTTCCGTATGGCGCAGGCGCACGCCGTTCACGCCGCTGTCGTCACCGACGACCTCCTCCAGGGCCCGGTTCCAGCAGATATCGACGCGCCCCTGCTCGACCCGCTCCATGAGCTGGCGCTGGAGGATCTTCTCGGCGCGCAGGTTGTTGCGTCGGTGCACCAGGGTGACGTGGGAGCAGATGTTCGCCAGGTACAGCGCCTCCTGGACGGCGGTGTTGCCGCCGCCGACCACCGCAACCGGCTGATTGCGGTAGAAGAAGCCGTCGCAGGTGGCGCACGCCGACACGCCCTTGCCCATGAATTGCTTCTCGGACGCCAGGCCGAGGTACTTGGCGCTCGCCCCGGTGGCGATGATCAGCGCGTCGCAGGTGTAGCGATGCTGGTCGCCCTCCAGGGTGATCGGCTGCCCGGCCACGCTTGCGGTGTGGATGTGGTCGAAGATGATCTCGGTGTTGAAGCGCTCGGCCTGGCGGCGCATGCGGTCCATGAGTTCCGGACCCTGAATGCCTTCCGGCTCGCCGGGCCAGTTGTCGACCTCCGTGGTGGTGGTCAGCTGGCCGCCCATCTCCATGCCGGTGACCAGGACCGGATCGAGATTGGCCCGCGCGGCGTAGATGGCCGCGGTGTAGCCGGCCGGGCCGGAGCCGAGGATCAGCACGTTGCAATGCTTGCTCTGTTGGGCCATGGGGTCACGACTCGTCTGTTTGCAGGGGTGGATGCACCGCACGCCCGGCGCGCGCGGCCGGGGATATGTTAGCGCTATTGCAAGGGTGTCTCTACGCCGTCGCGTCCCGGTCGGTGGATGCGGTCCGGGTGGGCGTAGCGCAGCAGGACCAGGGCCAGGGCGATCGCCGGGAGCCCGGCGGCGGCAGAGATCATGAAGAAGTGGACCCAGCCCACCTGCTCGGCGACGACCCCGGTGAAACCGCCGAGGAACTGACCCGGCAACGTCATCAGCGAGCTGAACAGCGCGTACTGTGTGGCCGTATAGGCGGTGTTGGTCAGGCTCGCCAGGTAGGCGAGGAAGACCGCGATCGCCATGCCGCCGGTGACGTTGTCGGCCACGATGGCCGCGATCAGGCCGTGGATCTCCGGACCCAGTGTCGCCAGCCACGAGAAGGTGAGGTTGGTCAGTGGCGCCAGGATGGCGGTGGCGATGAGCATCGGCGCGATGCCCACGCGGCTGACCATGACGCCGCCGAGGGCGGCGCCGAAAAGGGTCATGGCGAGGCCGAAGGCCGCCGCGATGTTGGCGATCTGGTCCTTGGTAAAGCCCAGGTCCAGGTAGAACGGGTTGGCCATCACGCCCATGACGATGTCGCTGACGCGGAAGGTGGCGACGAACAGCAGGATGATGATGGCCACCGGGAGGCCGAAGCGCTTGAAGAAATCGGCGAAGGGGCAGAGCACGGCGCCGATCAGCCAGGCCGTAATCCGCCGGCGCAGGCCCCGGTGCGGGGTCCGCTCCAGGTAGTCGACGACCCGCTGCTCCAATTGCCGCGTGTCGCGGCTGACGGCCACCTGCGGCTCGCGGATGAGCAGCGTTGTGGTCAGGCCCACGCCCATGAGCAGCGCCATGCCGCTGTACGCCAGGGTCCAGTTGCCCCAGGCGGCCAGGTGCAACGCTCCGGCCCCGGCGGCGAGCAGGGCGATGCGGTAGCCAAAGACATAGGTGGCCGCCATGGCCGCCTGCCGATGGCGGGCGGCGGCCTCGACCCGGTAGGCGTCGATGGCCACGTCCTGGGTGGCTGAGCCGAAGGCGGCGGCGACGGCGAACACGGCCACCAGGCCCAGGTACTCGGTGGGGTCGGTCAGTGCCATACCGAGCAGTGAGCTGGCCACGATCAGCTGCGCGAGCAGCATCCAGGAGCGGCGCCGCCCCATCCAGGGGCCGAGCACCGGCAGGGTGAGGCGATCGACGAAGGGCGCCCAGACCACCTTGATGCTGTGGGCGATCCCCACCCAGCTGAGAAAGCCGATGGCGGCCAGCTCGACGCCCATGTCCTGGAGCCACGCGGTGAACGTGCCGCCGACCAGTAGCAGCGGCAGCCCCGCCGAGAAGCCGAGGAAGGCCATGGCGATGACCCGCGGGTGCAGATAGACCCGCAGCCCGGCGTAGCCGTTGCGCTCGGCCGGTGCGGTGGGGGCTGCCTCCTCGCTCACCGGCGCTCCCCCAGCCAGCGCCAGATGGAGCCGTCGGGGCGCTGCTCGCCGGTGGTCAGATAGCGCAGCGTGTTGCGGTGGAACAGGGTCCAGCGCAGCTGCGCGCGCGCCTCGGTGGTCCCGCAGCACAGCAGCCGGTCCCCCGGTTCCAGGGGCACCTGCAGATCGGGCAGGGGGACCACGGCCTCCGGGCGGACCAACAGCAGCGCCACCGTGTTCATGCCCTGGCCGCTCTGCTGGGGGTCAGCCAGGATATCGCCGATGGCCACCTCGGTGCCCTCGTGACGGAGTTCAAGGATCGCCGGGCTGCGGTGCTCGCTCACCTCCAGGGTCCAGATCTCCGGAACCCGGCCACCACTGACCTCGCGGATGCGTCGGGCCACCGCGGCGTGCCAGCTTCGGTCGAACCCGCGTGCGATGCGTAGGAATTCCGGCAGCAGCGGTGCCGTGATCAGGCTCAGCATGCGCGTGGCGATCAGGTAGCTCGGTTCCACCGGCATTTGCAGCTGCGCCGCCTTGAACAGCGGCCGGTGGGCCATCTGGTTCTCGCGGGCGGCGAGGTAGAGGTCCGGCTTGATGTCCCGCGCGGTCATGACGATGGAGAGGTTGTCGGCATCGTCGTCGGTGCCGGCGAGCACCGCCTCGGCCTGCTCGACGCCGGCCTCGCGCAGGGTCACCGCCTCGGTCCCCTTGCCATAGATGGTGCCCTCCGGCGCGCCGGTCTGCTCCGGGGTCCGCTCGATAACGGTGTAGGGCACGTTGACCTTGTCGAGCCGCCGGCAGACCGCCTTGCCGAAGCGCCCGTAGCCACAGATCAGCCACCGGCCCGAAGGGGGGCGGGGTGGCTCGAACAGGGGGGTGTTGGGCATCCCCGACAGCCACTCGTAGACCCGGTGCATCTCCGGCTTGGTGATCGCCAGCGCCAGCCGGTCGGCGAACGAGGAGAACGGGTCGACCACGTAATCGGTCCCGAACGAGACCATGTTGTCCGCCGTGGCGCGGTTCTCGGCGCGGCAGATGACGCGCTGCTCCGGGTGCAGCAGCCGCACCGTGATGGCGATCTGCAAATTGGTGTGGTCGTCGTTGGTTACCGCCAGCACGCCGGCGCACTGCGGGTGGTCGAGTCCGGCGGCGCGCAGGTTCTCGGTGACGTTGGCGTCGGCCTGCCAGCCGGGTACGAAAAGCCGTAGGTCGCGGGTCTCCAGCTCGGCGATGCGGTCACGGTCGACATCGAGCACGGTGGCTTCCCAGCCCCGTTCGGTGAGCGAGCGGACCAGAAGCGAGCCGGTGTCGCCGTAGCCGCAGACGATCCAGAACGGGTCGGCGAGACGGCGGACCCGGCGCCGGAAGCGCCCAGCCTCGACCGTGCGGCGGAAGATCGGATCCTGGATCAGCCCGACGATGGTCACGATGGCGTAGAACCAGGCGATCACCGGCGGGTAGATGGCCAGCATGTACCCGAAGCGCTGCGCGTAGTTGAACTCGTACGGGTACTCGCCGAAGCCGATGGTTGGCGCCACGTAGGTCAGGAAGTAGAGGGCGTCGATGAAGTTCATCCGCCACGGCTCGCCGTCCGGGTGCTCGCCGGGGATGGCCATGAGCACCAGGATGCCGAGTGCGTAGCTGCCGATGAGCATCAGCAGCGGGCCGCGCATGCGGCGCAGCACCATGTAGAAGGCGGCGTTGCCCATGGACCGGTCCTGCGCCTAGCGGTGGATCTTCACCGTCTCGATGATCAGCAGCGTCACCGAAACCACGTTGGCCACCAGTGCCCCGCTGGCCAGGGAGACGATGCTGGCCATGGTCATGTCGGTCAGGCCCACGCCGGTGCCGTAGACCGCCACACCCCAGAGCACCGCGGCGGCGATCAGCTGCAGGTCGGCAACCAGGCTCGCCGCCAGGAGGATGGCACCGATCTGTGTGCGTTCGCCGAACTTGAGCACCGTGGCGATCAGGTTGACCACGATGGCGGCGAACAGCTCCCAGGCGGCGTGGTGGTCCGGGTTGTCGATCGTCCCGTAGACGAACCCGAAGTTCAGGGTCAGCGCCAGCAGGATGAAGAAGCCGAAGACGACCTTCTCGAGATTCATGAGAACTCCTTGGTTTCCGTCAGCCGCCGCGCGAGGCCAGCCGATCGGCGGTGCGGATCGGCTCCGGGAGGCGGTAGCGGGTGCAGCAGGCCATCACCCAGGCCGCTGCCGTGTCGTAGTCTAGGCGGTGACCGGGCGAGACGTATACCGGCCGCACCCGTGCACGGGTGCGCAGCACCGTGCCGGGCCAGGTCATGTCGCCGGCCCCCGGCTTACGGGCACGGGTTGGGGTTGGCGGCGTGGATCGCCTCGATGCCGTCATGCACCGCCTCGGGCAGGGTCAGATCGGCCGCGGCCAGGTTGTCGGCCAGCTGCGCCTGGGTCGTGGCGCCGATGATCGTGCTGGTGCAGAAGGGCCGTTGGGTGGCGAAGGCGATGGCCATCTGCGCCGGGTCGAGATCGTGCTCACGGGCGAGGTCGACGTAGGCCCGGGTGGCTGTCACGCCCCGCTCGCCGGTGTAGCGCTGAAAGCGCTCGTAGAGGGTCAGCCGGGCCGCGGCGGGGCGCTGCCCGTCCAGGTACTTGCCGCTGAGCACACCGAAGCCCAGCGGCGAGTAGGCCAGCAGGCCGCAGCGCTCGCGGTGGCTGACCTCAGCGAGGCCCACCTCGTAGCTGCGGTTGAGCAGGCTGTACGGGTTCTGGATGGAGACGATGCGCGGCAGGCCCAGGCGTTCGGCCTCGGCGATGAAGCGCATCGCCCCCCAGGGCGTCTCGTTAGACAGGCCGATGGCGCGGATCCGCCCGGCGGCCACCAGCTCGCCCAGCGCCTCCAGGGTGCGCCGGATGCGCGCCCGCTCGTCCTCGCCTTCTTCCTCAGGGCAGGGATAGTCGAGTCGCCCGAAGAAGTTGGCGCGGCGCTCGGGCCAGTGAAGCTGGTAGAGATCGATGTAGTCGGTCTGCAGCCGCCGCAGCGAGCCGTCCACCGCCTCCCGGAGCTGCTCGGCGGTGTAGGCGCGCTGTCCGTCGCGGATCGAGTCGAGCCCGGGGCCGGCGATCTTGGTGGCGATGACCAGGTCCTCGCGGCGAGGCTGGCGGGCCAGCCAGCTGCCCAGATACGCCTCGGTGCGCCCGGCGGTCTCGGTGCGCGGTGGCACCGGGTACATCTCCGCGGCGTCGATGAAGTTGACCCCACGCTCGGTGGCGAGGTCGAGCTGCGCGTGGGCCTCGGCCTCGGTGTTCTGCTCGCCCCAGGTCATGGTCCCGAGGCAGATGCTGCTGACGCGCAGATCGGTGTGGCCGAGTGGACGGTATTCCATGGGCGTGCCCTGCTGTCGGCGTGGACCCGGTCAGTTTCCCGGCCGCGCCGGCTGTCGGCAAGCCCCCGGCGGACTCGTGGCGGCGCCGGCGAGCCGTTAAGCTGGGGGCGACCGCCGAAGAAGGAGACCCCGGTGAAGATCGCCTCGTGGAACGTGAACTCCCTAAAGGTCCGCCTGCCGCAGGTCAAGGCGTGGGCGCAGAGTGCCGCACCGTCGGTGATCGCCCTGCAGGAGACCAAGGTCCCCGACGACCAGTTCCCGCTCACGGCGCTGCAGGAGGCCGGTTACCAGGCGTGTTTCGCCGGCCAGCGAACCTACAACGGGGTGGCCGTGCTTGCCCGCAGCACGCCGGAGGAGGTGGTGACGGATCTGCCCGGCTTCGCCGATGCCCAGCGCCGGGTGCTCGCCTGCACCGTGGACGGGGTGCGGCTGATCAATCTCTACGTGCCCAACGGCCAGGAGGTGGGCTCGGAGAAGTACGACTACAAGCTGCGCTGGCTGGAGGCCCTGCACCACTGGGTGGCCCAGGAGCTGGCGGCCCACGAGCAGGTGGTGGTACTGGGCGATTTCAACATCGCCCCAGAGCCGGCGGATGTCCACGACCCCGCCGAGTGGGAGGGCAAGGTGCTGTTCAGCCCGCCCGAGCGCGAGGCGCTGCAGGGGGTGCTCGACTTGGGGCTGGTGGATACTTTCCGGCTGTTTGAGCAGCCCGAGGCGCAATTCTCCTGGTGGGACTACCGGGTCAATAGTTTCAAGCGCAACCGAGGCCTGCGCATCGACCTCATCCTGGCCAGCAGTGCCTTGGCGCGGGCCTGCACCGCGTCCGGGGTCGACGTCGAGCCGCGCCGCTGGGAGCGTCCCTCGGATCACGCCCCGGTGGTCGCCGAGTTCGACCCCGCGCTGCTGGCGGGGGGCGAGGGCGGGAGCCCGGTATGAAGTACCGCGACCTGCGCGAGTTCCTCCAGCACCTCGAGGCCCGGGGCGAGCTCAAGCGTATCCGCCACCCGGTGGACCCGCATCTGGAGATGACCGAGGTCTGCGACCGGACCCTGCGTGCCGGCGGCCCGGCGTTGCTCTTCGAACGCCCGCGCGGCTTCGACACGCCGGTGCTCGGCAACCTCTTTGGCACGCCGCACCGGGTGGCCCTCGGCATGGGCGCCGAGGATGTCGCCGCGCTGCGCGAGATCGGCGAGCTGCTGGCCTTCCTGCGCCAGCCCGAGCCGCCCAAGGGGATGCGCGATGCCTGGCGGCAGCTGCCGGTCTTCCGCCGGGTGCTGGACATGTCGCCGAAGACGGTGCGCAAGGCGCCGTGCCAGGAGCGGGTGATCGAGGGCGAGGACGTGGATCTGTCGCGCTGGCCGATCCAGACCTGCTGGCCCGGCGATGCCGGTCCGCTGATCACCTGGGCCCTGGTGATCACCCGTGGCCCGGAGAAGGAGCGGCAGAACCTGGGCATCTACCGCCAGCAGGTGATCGGCCGCAACCGGGTCATCATGCGCTGGCTCGCCCACCGGGGTGGGGCCCTGGATTTCGCCGAGCATCAGCGCCACCACCCCGGCGAACCCTTCCCGGTGGCGGTGGCCCTGGGGGCGGATCCGGCCACCATCCTCGGCGCCGTCACGCCGGTGCCCGATGCCATCAGCGAGTACGCCTTCGCCGGTCTGCTGCGCGGCTCGAAGACCGAGCTGGTGACCTGCAAGGGGTCGTCGCTCCAGGTGCCCGCCTCGGCCGAGGTGGTGCTCGAGGGCCACATCCACCCCGGGGACACTGCCGAAGAGGGCCCGTTCGCCGACCATACCGGTTACTACAACGAGACCGAGACCTTCCCGGTGTTCACCATCGACCGGATCACCCACCGGGCGGCGCCGATCTACCACTCCACCTACACCGGACGGCCCCCGGACGAGCCGGCGGTGCTCGGCGAGGCGCTCAACGAGGTCTTCGTGCCCATCCTGCGCAAGCAGTTCCCGGAGATCGTCGACTTCTACCTGCCGCCGGAGGGCTGCTCCTACCGCCTGGCGGTGGTCACGATCCGCAAACAGTACCCCGGGCACGCCAAGCGCGTCCTCCTCGGGGTCTGGTCGTTCCTGCGCCAGTTCATGTATACCAAGTTCATCATCGTCACCGATGACGACGTGGACGCCCGCGACTGGAAGGCGGTGATCTGGGCGCTGACCACCCGCAGCGACCCGCGGCGCGACGCCACCTTCATCGACCACAGCCCTATCGACTACCTCGATTTCGCTTCCCCCGTCTCGGGGCTGGGGTCGAAAATGGGGCTCGACGCCACCAATAAGTGGCCCGGGGAGACCGACCGCACCTGGGGCACACCGGCCACCATGGATGAGGCCACCCGGGCCCGGGTGGACGCCTATTGGGCGGAACTCGGTCTTGATTGACGCGGCAGCGGCCGCCTACGAACCAGGCAGAGGGCCATGACCTACACCGTGCGCTTCAGTGACGGCACCGAGATCGGCGCCGAGCCCGACGAGGCGGTACTCGACGCCGCCCTGCGCCAGGGCGTCTCGCTGCCCTACGGTTGCCGCAACGGCGTCTGCGGGACGTGCCGTGCGCCGGTGCGCGCCGGCGAGGTCGCCTACCCGTCGGGCCAGCCCAAGGCCCTGGATGACGCCGAGCGCGCTGCGGGCCTGGCCCTGCTCTGCCAGGCCCGGGCCGCCAGTGATCTGGCGGTGGACCTCGAGCCCCTGGGCGACGTCGCCGCGGCGCCGCGCATCCTGCCGGCGCGGGTGGCGCGCCTGGAACACCTGGCGCCGTCGATCTGCCGCCTCTTCCTGCGTCTGCCCGAGGGCAAACGCCTTCCCTTCCGGCCGGGGCAGTATGTCGAGATCCTGCTCGGCGACGGCGAGCGGCGCGCCTTCTCCCTGGCCAGCTCGCCCCTGGACGACGAGCACCTGGAGCTGCACATTCGGCATATCCCCGGCGGGCGCTTCACCGACTACGTCTTCAACGAGATGCGCGAGGGCGAGCTGCTGCGCATCGAGGGGCCTCTGGGCCAACTCTATCTGCGCGATGACGGCGACCGGCCCGCGCTGCTGGTCGGTGGGGGCACCGGTTTCGGCCCGCTCAAGGGGATCCTCGAGCACGCCCTGGCCCGGGGCGATCGGCGCCGGTTTCACCTCTACTGGGGCACCCGCGAACGCGCCGGACTGTACCTGGACGACCTGGCCCGGGGCTGGGCCGAGACCCACCCCGGTGTGGATTACACCCCGGTGCTCTCCGAGCCCGGCGCCGAAGACGCGTGGGACGGGCGGGTCGGCTGGGTGCACGAGGCCGTCGTGCACGACCACCCGGACCTCTCCGGCTTCGATGTCTACATGAGCGGCCCGCCGCCGATGACCGAGGCTGCGCGGGCGGCCTTCCTCGAGCACGGACTGAACCCGGAGCGACTCTTCTACGATGCATTCCACTTCAGCCACGAGTGATCGCTACAGGGCCTACCGCTGGGCGGTGAACCGCGCCTATCAGGAGGCGGCGCTGCCCGGCGTATCGCGGACCTTTGCGCTGACCATCCCGCAGTTGCCCGAGGTGCTGCGCGATACCGTCACCAACGCCTACCTGCTGTGCCGGGTGGCGGATACCATCGAGGACCACTCGGCGGCCGACGTCGAGGCCAAGCACGACCTCATGATCGGCCTCAAGGAGGCCCTCCACGGCGCCCGCGATCCTGGCCGGCTCGCCAGGGAAATCGAGGCGGTGCTCGACTGGGACACGCCGCCGGCCGAGCGCGATCTGGTCGTGTCGCTGCCACGGGTGATCGCGGTGACCGGCGGGCTGCCCGAGGCCCACCAGGGGCCGGTGATCCGCTGCGTTTCGGTCATGGGCGAGGGGATGGCCCGCTTCCAGCGCCTGCGCTCGCCGGTAGGGCTGGCCGACCGGGCGCAGTTCGAGGAGTACTGCTACTACGTCGCTGGCGTGGTCGGCGAGATGCTCACCGACCTGTTCATCCTCGAGGTCGACGGGTTCGACAGCAACCGCGACGAGATGATGGACCTGGGCCGGCGCTTCGGCCTCGGGCTGCAGGCGACCAATGTCATCAAGGATGTCTGGGCCGACCGCCAGCGGGGGGTCTGTTGGCTGCCGCGGGAGGTCTTCACCGAATCCGGCTGCAGCCTCGGCCCCGATGCGGACTGGAGCGAGGACCCGGGGTTCCACCGCGGTATCGGCCGCATGGTCGAGATTGGGGTCGAGCACATGGAAGCGGCGCGTGCCTACATCCTGCGCATTCCCCCGACGCAGCCGGGCATCCGCCGTTTCTGTGCCTGGGCGGCGACGATGTCGCTGGCCACGCTGCGGCAGATCCGCCGGCACCCCGGCTTCAAATCCGGCGACGAAGTCAAGATCAGCCGCCGCCAGGTGCGTCGCCTGGCCGGGTTGACCAACTACGCCGCCGAGCGCGACTGGGCCATGCGCACGGTGCTGGCCTGGAGCGGCCGTGGGCTGCCACGGCCGCTGGTGCGCTCGCGCGAGCCGGCGTGAGCGACTGCCACGCGGTGTTGGCTCAGCCGCCGATCTCGGCCAGCAGCCGATCGATCAGCCGCTGCGACTGGCTCCGGTACATGCCGCCGAACAGGTTGAAGTGGTTGAGCACGTGGTAGAGCTGGTAGAGGTCGCGCCGTACCGCGTAGCCGGGATCACGCGGCCAGATGGCGTCGTAGCCCTCATGGAAGGCGCTCGGGAAACCGCCGAATAGCTCGCTCATGGCCAGGTCGGTTTCGCGGTCGCCGTAGTAGGTGGCCGGGTCGTAGATCACCGGCGCGCCGTCGCGGGCGAAGCCGGCGTTGCCACCCCACAGGTCGCCGTGGAGCAGCGAGGGGGCCGGCGCGTAGTCCCGGAACAGTGCCCCCAGCCCCGCCGCCAGGCGTTCCCCGGCGTCGACCACCCGGCGCCCGGCGCCGCGTTCGGCGGCCAGGCGCAGCTGGTGGCGCAGCCGCCGCTCGCGGAAGAACCGGACCCAGTCCTCGTCCCAGCCGTTGGGCTGCGGTGTCGCGCCGATGAAGTTGTCCCGGTGCCAGCCGTGGGCCGCGGCGCAGGCCCCGTGCAGGGCGGCCAGCCCCTCGCCCAGGCGCCGGTAGCCGGCGGTATCGCCCCGGCCGGAGAGGTCGATGTGCTCGAGGACCAGGAAGTACTGTCCGCCGTGAGCGCCCTCGGCGATCGGCCGCGGCACCCGCAGTGCCCCGGCGCCGGCCAGCTCGCGCAGGGCGTCGGCCTCGGTCTCGAACAATTCGGCCCCGGCGGCATCGTTGATCTTGACGAAGAAGCGGCGGTGCCCGTCGCTGAGGGTGAAGGCGTCGTTAATGCAGCCGCCCCCGGCGCCGCCCCGGCGGGCCGGGCCGAAGGCTTCGCCGGTGGCCTCGGTGATGGCGGTCTCGATGGTTTGTTGCAGATCCATGGCCAGCGCTCCTGCGGTTCAGGGGTCGGATGCGTGACGGACAACGTGCAGAATAGGCGGCTGCGACTCAACCGTCCCGGACCCCGTTCCGGGTGTCCACAGCGAGGTGCCACCGTGTCCCGAATCCCCCGATCCGCCACCCTGGCCTGCGCCGCAGCGGCCCTGTCCGCCGGCGGTTGCGCCACCCTCGACCGGGAGTACGAGGCCGCCTTGCTGCTCGGCGATCTGAGCGCCGAGGGCCACGAAGAGACCCGCCTGCAGGATCGCGGCGGCGACCCTGAGCGCACTTCAGTGCGCTACGACAAGGGCCAAGGCGAGCGCGAGGCGGATCTCTACCGCCCGGACGGCGAGGCCCGCGGCAACCTGGTGCTGATTCACGGCCTGACCGAGCAGGGCAAGGACGACCGGCGCCTGGTGGAGATGGCCGAGAGCCTGACCCGAGTCGGCTACCGGGTCCTGGTGCCCGAGGTGGAGGGGCTGCGCGAGCTGCGCTGGGGGCCGGAGAATCGCGATGACGTCGCCGATGCGGTCCGCCATATGGCCAACCGCGAGGCGAGTCGCGGGCTGCCCCTGGGGGTGAGCACCCTGAGCCTGATGAGCGGTCCGGTGCTGCTCGCCACCGCCGACGACGAGCTGCGCCGGCGCGTGGAGTTCGTCGCCCTGATCGGTGGGTACTACGATCTTGAGGCGTGGCTGCGCTACATCACCACCGGGTACGACGCGTTGGCCGACGCCCAGGATGACCCGGCGCCACGGGCGGAGAGCCGCTGGGTTCTCCTCCAGGCACTGGCCAGCCGGGTGGACGGGGATGACCGGGAGTGGCTGCAGCGTATCGCCGAACGCCGGCTGGATGACCCAGAGTCGGACATCGGCGCCGAGCGCGCGGCGCTGGGCGAGGAGGCGGCCGCCCTGGTGGATCTGCTCGCCAATGGCGACCCCCAGGCCTTCGATGACTACTTGGAGCAGATCCCGGCCGCTTACCGCGATGCCCTGGAGGAGCTGGACCCGTCCCGTCGGGATTGGTCGGACTACCACCCGGAGCTGCTGTTGGTCCACGGCACCAACGACCGGGTGGTGCCCTTCTCCCACAGCGAGGCACTGGAGGCGGCGGCGCCGGAGGCCCACCTCTACCGCAGCGCTGGTCTCGCCCACGTGGAGCTGGAGGGCGGTCTGTTCGACAGCGTGCGGCTGTGGCGGGCGGCCTCGGCGCTGCTCGACGTCCGCCTGGAACCGGACCGGCCCCTGGCCGAGGATGCGCAGCGTAACGTCTATATCCCGCCGCGCGGCGAGCTCGAGCGCACCTTGCGGGTGGGGGCCGTCTACAACGACGAGGCCATCCAGATCCGCTACGAGTTCGCCACCGAGGCCCCGTCCTGGTATCACCAGTACTGGGTCTACGAGGTGGAGGGGCGCGGCAGCGGTGGCGAGTGGGTCCGCTACGGGAGTGGGGGTCCGGAACCCGACGAGCACGGCCTCTACGAGGACCGCATCTCCATGCTCTTGGACGACGGGGACGTCGGGCTGGACCGCTACGGCGGATTCATGACCGCCCACGAGGGTATGCGCGGGCTCACCGGCGCCGCCGGGGCCGACGAGGTACGGGCCCACCCCCACCTGGGCGAGACCCTGGGGCGCTCGGACGTGCGCAAGTACATCCCCCAGTCGCGCGAGGACGGTGACGGCGCCGCCGACTGGGCGGCCGTGCGGGATGAGGCGGAGCTTGAGGCGATGCGCGAGCGCGGTGAGTTCCTCGACCTGTGGCAGTGGCGTGCCCACCGCTCCCATCCCCTGGGTTACGCCGACAACGGCTACGTCCTCGAGTACCGCCACAGCTCTGCGGGACGCGGCATGTTCACCGACAACTGGGACGACGAGGCGGAGCAGCCGCGCTGGATGTACGACCCCGACGAGGCCGGCTTCCGTGCCCTGGACCGCGAGCGGTTGTTCGCGGGTGACTACGACCAGGACGACCTTTACTACCTGAGCGAGGGGCACGCCACCGATTTCGACCCCGACCACCCCTGGGAGGACGGGGACGTTCTGCCGCAGCGTTTCCTGCAGGAGCCGGACGGCAGCCGCGGGGCGATCCGGGCCGACGGTGGCTATGAGGACGGCGCCTGGCGAGTTCGCCTGACCCGCTCGCTAGAGGCGCCGGACCCCACAGACAGCCACGCCCTGGAGCCCGGTGAGGTCTACGACGTGGCCTTCGCCGTCCACGAGGGCGTGGGGCAGCGCTGGCACCGGGTCTCGATGCCGCACACGCTTGCCCTGGCCGGGGAGGCGGGCGACGCCCCGGAGGCCGACATCGTGGCCACTTACACGGAGGGCGATCTGGACGAGGCCGAGGTGGCGTGGGCCGATATCGGACTGATCTACCCGGGGCAGATGACCTGGGACTGGCTCATCGACCGGGGCCGCGGCGGTCACCCAGGCGCGGGGCATGTCCTTGGCGGCGAGGACGCCATCGGCGACGAGCACCGGCTGCCGCAGCTCCAGGACTACCTGCTCTACGAGGAGCGCCGGCGCATCGAGCGCTCCGAATAGGCCGCCTCGGAGAAGGGCGCTGCTGGGCTACGGCTCGCGCACCCGCAGCGGGCTGCGCCGCGGGAAGTGCGAGCGCAGGAACTCCATCTGGTCGGCAAGGATGCGCCGGCCCTGCAGGTAGACATACTCGGCGTGGGTGGGCGTGAATGGCACCGCCAGCAACTCCATGCCCGCGGCCTCCGGGGTCCGGTCGCTCTTGTGGTTGTTGCAGCGCTTGCAGGCGGTGACCACGTTGTTCCAGGTGTTGGCGCCGCCGCGGCTGACCGGGGTGACGTGATCGCGGGAGAGTTCGGAGGAACGGAAGCGCCTGCCGCAGTAAAGGCAGAGGTGGGCGTCGCGGCGGAACAGGGTCGGATTGTTGAGCGGGGGCGTGTAGCCCGGTCGACCCTTGAGCGATGCCTGTCGGGTTCCCTCGGTGGCGATGATCGAGTTCAGGTCAAGGTACGATCGTCGCCCGGTGGCCGAGTTGAACCCGCCTCGGACCCGGTAGAGTGTACTGCCGCAGGCGTAGGCGACCTGGCCGAGGTAGTAGTAGCGGACCGCCTCCTCGAAGCCGACCCACTCCAGCGGCATGCCGGATATGTCGGTGCGCAATATGCGGTGTTCGAGCACTGCCCACCCCCGTGTCAGGCATTGGGCTTGCCCTCTTATAGCCGGTTGGCACGCCTCTTGACAACAGTCGGTGGGCGGGGTTGCGGTTTTGCCGCACCGCGGCACCGCTTCACACCCCGTGGCCGATTCGCTAGCATCTGCCCGTTCGGCTGGGCGCGCGGCGGTATCCGTGCGCCGTGATCCGGGCCCGGGTCGAGGCCCGTCCGGACAGTCGTCACGAACAATCCAACGGCTAACAACTGCCGCAAACGGGGGATCAAACCATGGCCATCAAGGTTGCCGTGCCGAAGGAGACCCGGCCCGGCGAGCGGCGTGTCGCGCTCGTCCCTGGGGTCCTGAAGCAGTTCGGCAAACTCGGCGTCGAGCTGCTCCTGGAGACGGGAGCGGGTGAGGGCGCCGGGTTCGATGATGCCGATTACGAAGCCGGCGGTGTTCGCATCGTCCAGTCCCGTGACGAGCTGCTCAAGGAGGCCGATGTCCTGCTCAGCGTGCAGCCGCTGAGCGTCAAGGAGACCGGCCAGGTGAAGGAAGGAGCGGTGCTCATCAGCTTCCTGACGCCCCACGAGGGCGACGAGCGGATCCAGACGCTGTGCAAGCGGAAGGTTACCTCCTTCGCTATGGAGCTCGTCCCGCGGATCACCCGGGCCCAGTCCATCGACGCCCTCTCCTCCCAGGCGGCTGCCGCCGGCTATAAGGCCGCGCTGATCGCCGCCGAGCGTTCCCCGCGTTTCTTCCCGATGCTCACCACCGCCGCCGGGACCATCCGTCCGGCCAAGGCCGTGGTGGTCGGTGCCGGTGTGGCCGGCCTGCAGGCTATTGCCACCTGCCGCCGCCTCGGCGCCCAGGTCGAGGGCTACGACGTGCGCCCCGAGACCAAGGAACAGGTCGAGTCGCTCGGTGCCAAGTTCATCGACACCGGGGTCTCGGCCGTGGGCGAGGGCGGCTATGCCCGCGAGCTCACCGCCGAGGAGCAGCAACAGCAGGCCGAGGTGCTGGCCAACCATGTCGCCAACGCCCATGTGGTGGTGACCACGGCCGCCATCCCGGGCCGCCCGGCGCCGAAGATCATCGACAAGGCGACGGTCGAGCGCATGGGCGGTGGCACGGTGATTGTCGACATGGCCGCCGAGACCGGCGGCAACTGCGAGGTCACCAAGGCCGGCAAGGACGTCACCCACAACGGGGTTCTGGTGGTCGGGCCGAAGAATCTCCCCGCCAGCGTCGCCGTCCACACCAGCGAGATGTACAGCAAGAACCTGTACAACCTGCTGACGCTGATGGTTCAGGATGGTGACCTGACTCTCAACTGGGACGACCAGGTGATCGCGGATACCTGTCTGACCCACGACGGCCAGGTTCGCCACGGGGCCACCCGGGAGCGCCTGGAAGGAGGTAAGTCATGATCGAGGTCGGCGGGCTCGTCGCACTCTATGTCTTCATGCTCGCAGCGGTGGCTGGTTACGAGGTCATCACCCGGGTGCCGGTCATCCTGCACACGCCGCTGATGTCCGGCTCGAACTTCATCCACGGCATCGTCGTCGTCGGCGCCATGGTCGCCCTCGGCGTCGCCGAGACGCCGCTGGAGCAGGCCATCGGCTTTGTCGCCGTGCTGCTCGGCGCTGCCAACGCCGTCGGCGGCTACGTCGTCACCGAGCGGATGCTCGATATGTTCAAGAGCAGTAAGAAGGAGGACGGCTGAACATGAGTGTCGTAGTCCAACTCAGTTACTTCGTCGCCTCCATCCTGTTCATCTTCGGCCTGAAGGCCATGAGCTCGCCGGTGACGGCGCGCAAGGGCGTGATGTGGGCCGGTGTCGGCATGGTCGTGGCCACGGTAGCCACCTTCGCCCACCCGAGCGTGGGGATGGAGAACATCTCCCTGATCCTGATCGCCATCGTCCTTGGCGGCGCCTTCGCCTGGTACACGGCGCTCAAGGTGCAGATGACCGAGATGCCGCAAATGGTGGCGGTCTACAACGGCCTCGGTGGCGGTTCCGCCGGTGCCATCGCCGCGGTCTCCCTGCTCCAGGGCGCGCGAGCGGACGAGGGCTCGGTGGCCGCGGCCATGGGCTCCGACGCGGCCGCACTCGGCCTGCTCGGTGCGGTGATCGGCTCGGTGGCCTTCTCCGGCTCCATGATCGCCTGGGCCAAGCTGGATGATCGCCTGAAGAAGTCGACCCTGGTCGAGAACCACCAGTGGTGGAACGTGGCTCTGGCCGCGGCGACCCTGCTGCTGGCGATCTGGGTGTTCAATACCGGCTCCGGCTTCCCGATCCTGCTGTTCTTCATCGCCGCACTGGCGCTGGGCATCTTCATCACCGTGCCCATCGGCGGTGCCGACATGCCCGTGGTCATCTCCCTGTTCAACGCCCTGACCGGCCTGGCCGTGGGCTTCAAGGGGTACGTCCTGGGCAACCTGGCGCTGATCATCGCCGGTACGGTGGTGGGCGCCGCCGGCATGCTGCTGACCCTGCTCATGGCCAAGGCCATGAACCGTTCGCTGCTGAACATCCTGTTCAGCGGCTTCGGAGCCGCTCCGGCCGCCGCCGAGTCGGAGGCCGAGGGCGAGATGAAGGAGGTCGGTCCCGCCGACGGCGCCTACATGATGGGGTACGCCGACCGGGTGATCATCGTCCCGGGCTATGGCCTGGCCGTGGCGCAGGCCCAGCATAAGCTCTGGGAGATGGTCGAGCTGCTGCAAAAGCACGACGTGGACGTCAAGTTCGCCATCCACCCGGTGGCCGGCCGCATGCCGGGCCACATGAACGTGCTCCTCGCCGAGGCCGGCGTGCCCTACGACATGATCTACGACATGGATGAGATCAACGAGGAGTTCGAGGACACCGACGTGGTGCTGATCATCGGCGCCAACGACGTGGTCAACCCGGCCGCCCGGGAGGACGAGGGCAGCGCCATCTACGGCATGCCGATCCTCAACGTGGACTACGCCGACCAGGTTCTCGTGGTCAAGCGTGGTCGGGGGGCCGGCTTCTCCGGTGTGGAGAACAAGCTGTTCTTCCGCGACAATACCCGCATGGTCTTCGGCGACGCCCAGAAGGTCGTCTCCGAAATGGTCCAGACCGTCAAGGGTATGTAAGCCGGCTGCGGCCGGTCTGCTGGAGGCAACGGGTTTGCTGGATGAGTCCGAGCGGCTTTGGCGCTTCGCCGAGGATATCTACGCCAGGCCGGGCGTCGAAGCCGCCTGCCTCAAGCTTCAGGCCCGCTACGGGCTGTCCATTTCGCTCCTGCTGGCCGCCGTCTGGAGCGGTCTGCAGGGGCGGGGGCGGCTCGGGGTCTCCAGTGCCGAAGGTGCCATCCGCCGGGGCCAGGAGTGGGATCGAGAGGTCATCGACCCGCTCCGGGCCCTGCGGCGCCACCTCAAGCTGCATCCGCCCCGCGATCTGGCGGATGACAACCACGAGCTTCGCAAGCAGCTGATCGCCGCCGAGCTCCGCGCCGAGGCGATTGAGCAGAAGCTTTTCCTGCAAGACCTGCCCACGGACCTTCCCGCCGCCCCGGAGGGCGAGCGCTGGCGCGACGCCGCGTGGAATGCCGGCGTGGTCGTACGACGCAAGTGCCCGACCTGCGACCCGGAGGCGGTTTCGGCCATCGCGCGGATCCTCTGCGAGGCGTGCGAGGGGCTCGGGAACGAAACTGCGACGGAAGAGGTCCGACGGGTATGGCCCTGATCAACCTGCCGCGTGCCGCCCTGCTGGCGGTGGGCGGCGCCCTGTTGCTGGCCGGCTGTACGGCCCCGGATCACCTGCTCATCGAGAAGGCCGAGACGGAACGTTTCGAGCAGCGCTTCGACAGCGTCGACGAGCGTCTGGAGGCCCTGGCCGAGGCCCAGGAGCGATCCCGTGAGCTGGCGCGCGAGGCGCAGCTGGCGCGCATCGCCGGCGCCATGGAGGCGCAGACGGCGAACCGCTGGCTGGTGCCGCTGCGCCCCGTCGATCCGGGCGACCCCGAGTGCTCGGACGAGCCGGCCTGTCCCGACGATCAGTTGCGCCCGGGTCAGGAGCTCAGTGCCGACGGCATGCTCGTCTTTGGCGAGATCGAGGAGCTGCAACTGGATCCGCCGGGGCTGCTGTTCGATGCCCGGATCGATACCGGCGCCTCCACCTCCTCGGTGGACGCCCGCGAGATCGAGGAATTCGAGCGGGATGGCGAGCCGTGGGTCCGTTTCCAGATGCTCAACCCGGACGGCGATGGCCGGATCGCCATCGAGCGCCCCAAGGCGCGCAGCGCCACCATCGTTCAGGCCTCCGGGCGGGAGTCACGGCCGGTCGTGGAGTTGCACGTGACCATCGGCCGCTTCTCGGAGACGGCCGAGTTCACCCTGACCGACCGCAGCCACCTGACCTACCCGGTACTGATCGGCCGCGATGTGCTGCGCGATGTGGCGGTGGTCGACGTCGGCCTGAAGCGTGCCACCGAACCCGTGACCCCGGATGACGAGGATCTCGACGCCATCGATGCCGATGACCATGTCGAGGAAATTATCGAGGAAGACGACGAGGATCCGGGGGAGGACGGGGACGATGACGACAAGGACGATCAAGACAACGACACGGATGGCGACGAGCAGGAGGCGGACGACGATGACGGGGACGAGTAGACGGGCCGGGCGGCCCGCCACTGCGTGAGGGGGCCGGGGGAGCGACCATGACGGCCCGGAGGCTCTTCTTCGCGCTGGTGGCGCTGCTGATCGTTGTCGGGACCGCTACCGCGGCGTGGCGCTACATCGACACCGGCGTGCCGTTCCTGCCCGGTGCCCAGAAGCCGGTCTGGCTGGTCGAGGCGCGGATCGACTTCGAGGCCCAGGGCGACTCCGTGCTGGTCAGTTTCAACGTCCCCGACCGTCCACCGGGGTTCGAACTCTCGCTCGAGCACACCGCCTCCCCCGGTTACGGCTTCTCCACCGTCGAACAGGACGGCGTGGTCCGCGGCGAGTGGACCATCGCCGAGGCCGAGGGCGATCAGACCCTCTACTACAAGGTCCACGCCACCCCGGATGGCTCAGACCACCGCGACCGGACGGTGGACCAGGCACCGGGTGAACCGGCCTCGCCGACCTGGTCCGGTGCGGAGGAGACCGCCGCCGAGCAGATCCTTGAGCGTGCCCAGGAGACCTCCGCCAGTCCGCAGAGTCTGGCGCGCCAGCTGATCTACGCCTTCGGGACCGGCCGGGACGGTGCCGCTGACCTGCTCCTCGACAACTACGATCGCGCCGTGGTCATCGAGCGGCTGCTCCACCACGCCGGCGTCCCGGCGCGCACCTCGCTGGCCCTGGAGTTGGAGGACGGGCGGCGCAACCAGACGCCGGTGCAGATGGTGGAGATCTTCGTCGACGACCACTGGCTACCCTTCAACCCGGTGACCGGGCAGCAGGGCATCGACGACGATGTGCTGCTCTGGCACCGGGGCGGGGCCTCGCTCATCGATCTCTTCGGCGGGCAGAACGCGCGCGTGGCCTTCTCCATGAACCGCCAGAACGTGCCGGCCGAGCAGCTGGCGCGGATGGAGGAGGGGGGTGGCGTGATGAGCGTGCTCAGCGTGCATCAGCTGCCCATCGAGCAGCAGACCGCCTTCAAGCTGCTCCTGCTGCTCCCGCTGGGCGCGCTGGTGACCGTCTTCCTGCGCATCATCGTCGGCATCCGCACCTCGGGGACGTTCATGCCGGTGCTCATCGCCCTGGCCTTCCTGCAGACAGAGCTGGTCGCCGGGCTGATCAGCTTCGTGGGCATCGTCGCCCTGGGCCTGCTGCTGCGCGGCTACCTATCGCGGCTCAACCTGCTGTTGGTGGCCCGGATCGCCACCGTGATCGTGATCGTGGTCTTCATGATTGGCCTGATGAGCCTGCTCGGCTATCAGCTCGGCTTCGCCACCGGCATGACCCTGGCCTTTTTCCCGATCATCATCATCGCCTGGACCATCGAGCGCATGTCCATCCTCTGGGAGGAGGAGGGGGCCCGCGAGGTCCTCACCCAGGGCACCGGCAGTCTGGTCGTGGCGCTGGCCGCGTACCTGCTCATGAGCCGCCCGCTGGCCGAGCACCTGACCTTCAACTTCCCCGAACTGAATCTGGTGGTGGTCGCGCTGATCATGCTCATGGGGCAGTACACCGGCTACCGGCTGGTCGAGCTCAAGCGCTTCAGCGCCTTCCGGGAGGCCTCGGGATGATCCTCCGCCACTGGCGCACGGCCCGGCGCCTGCGGCAGGCGGGGATCCTCGGGATGAACCGGCGCAATGTCCACTACATCGGCCAATACAACGACCGGCGGCTGTACCCGCTGGTCGACGACAAGCTGCGCACCAAGCTGCTGGCCGAGGAGCATGGGGTCGGCACCCCGTCGCTGCGCTTCACCATCCGTCACCAGCACGAGGTCCGCGATCTGGCCGGGCGCCTGCAGGGGGTAGACGAGTTCGTCATCAAGCCGGCCAAGGGGGCGGGCGGCAAGGGGATCCTGGTGGTGACCGGGCGCCGCGGCGACCGCTTCCTGACCGGCGGCGAGCGCGAGCTCTCGCTCGAGGATCTGCAGCGCCACGTCTCCAACACGCTGGCCGGGCTGCACTCGCTGGCTGGCATGCCGGATACCGCGGTGTTCGAGGATCGCATCCGCCTCGATCCCCGGTTCGAGGCCCTCTCCTACGAGGGTATCCCGGATATCCGCGTCCTGGTCTTCCTCGGCTATCCGGTGATGGCCATGCTGCGCCTGTCCACCAAGGACTCCCAGGGCAAGGCCAACCTCCACCAGGGGGCGGTGGGCGTTGGCCTGGACATCGCTACCGGCCGGTGTGCCCACGCGGTGCAGTACGACCAGCGCGTCTACCAGCACCCGGACACCGGGGTGACGCTCGACGACATCGACATCCCCGATTGGCGCTCGCTGCTGGAGCTTGCCGCGCGGTGCCAAGAGATGAGCGGCCTCGGTTACCTGGGGGCTGATCTGGTTCTGGACCGGGATCGGGGCCCGCAGCTGCTGGAACTCAACGCCCGCCCCGGCCTGTCGGTGCAGATCGCCAACGGCTGCGGGTTGCTGCCGCGCCTGGGGGCCATTGAGGCCCTGGAAAGCCGGCACGCCACCGCGGAGGCGCGCGTCGGCTGGGCCATGGAGCAGTTCGCCGTCGGCACCTGAGGCGACGCCCTCTGGCCCCGAAGGCCGAAGCGCCAGTACGATGCGCCTCGTGTTCATTGGGGGTGAGTGACCATGGCTGTTGCCGAGATCCTGATCGCCATCCTGGTGCTCTGCCTGCTGGTACTGGCCAGCTCGGTCCTGCGCGCCTACACGCTTTGGGCGCGGCGGCTGTTCCTGCCGGCGTCGATCATCGCCGGTGCCGTGGCGCTGCTGCTCGGCCCGGAGGTGCTGGGCCGGTTCATCGGCAGCCCCTTCGAGGACGGCGCGGGGCTGTTCCCGGACTACGTCTACGACACCTGGTCGGCCATCCCCGGATTGTTGATCAGCGTCGTCTTCGCCGCCCTCTTTCTCGGCAAGCCGCTACCGGGGCTGCGCGAGATCTGGCTGCGCGCCGGCCCCCAGGTCGTGGTCGGGCAGACCATGGCGTGGGGGCAGTACGTGGTGGGCATCCTGCTGGCTTTGCTGGTGCTGACGCCGGTCTTCGGCCTGAGTCCGATGGCCGGGGCGCTGATCGAGATCGGCTTCGAGGGCGGCCACGGCACGGCCGCCGGCATGGCCGGTACCTTCGAGGATCTCGGCTTCCCCGCCGGGGCCGATCTGGCCCTAGGGCTGGCCACCGTAGGCCTGGTCGGCGGCGTCGTGGTCGGCACCATCCTGATCAACCTGGCGGTGCGTCGGGGGATCATCGATCACCCGGAGAATGCCCAGGGGCCCGGTAGCGCCCAGGAGCGCTTCAGCGACCGTGAACTCCACCTCCTGCGCCGCGACCGCCAGCAGGAGAGCCAGACCACCGATCCGCTCACCGTCCACCTGGGCCTGGTCGCCCTGGCCGTGGTGCTGGGCTGGGGGATGCTCTCGGCGCTGCAGTGGCTCGAGGCGGTCACCTGGGCGCGTGACGGCGGGGTGGAGATCCTCCAGCACGTGCCGTTGTTCCCGATGGCCATGCTCGGCGGCGTGCTGCTGCAGGTGTTCATCATCCGCTCCGGCTATGCCGAATATGTGTCGGAGCGGACCATGTCGCGGATCTCCGGCACGGCGCTGGACTTCACCATTGTCGCCGCCCTGGCCACCCTGTCGCTGACCGCCCTCGGCGAGCATCTGGTGCCCTTCCTGCTGTTGGCCGCAACGGGCATCGCCTGGTCGTTGTTCGTGCTGGTGGTGATCGCTCCACGCGTCATCCCCTTCGACTGGTTCGAGCGTGGTGTGGGTGACTTCGGTCAGTCCATGGGCGTGACGGTTACCGGCGTGCTGCTCATGCGCATGGCCGACCCCAACAACCGTTCCGGCGCCCTGGAGAGCTTCGGCTACAAGCAGCTGCTCTTCGAGCCCATCGTCGGCGGGGGGCTGTTCACCGCGGCATCGGTGCCGCTGATCTACCAGTTCGGGCCGGTCCCGGTGCTGATCCTCGCGGCCGTGATCACCACCGCGTGGCTGGCCCTGGGCTTCCTGTACTTCGGGCGCATGGTGCCGGACGGCGGGCGCGGCCGGCTGCGGCCGGCGGCGCGGGGCTGATCCCATGGACCGGGCGCCGCGGTGCGTCTCAGCGGGCCATCAGGCGCTGGTAGGCGTCGTTGATCCGCTGCAGGGTCGCGGTATCGCCGCCCCGGTCCGGATGGTGACGCATGGCCAGGCGCCGGTAGCGGCGCCGGATCTCCGCCGGCGGGGCTCCCGGGGCGAGGCCCAGCTCGGCGAGGTCCGCCGCCCGGTCGCCCGCGCCCAGGGCCCGGCACAGGCCGTCGGCGATCAGCCGCTCCACCGCGGCGTTGTCCATGCCCTCCAGGTTGCCCGGGTCGAGGTAGAAGGCGGCCAACGGGTCGGCGCCGATCAGCGCGCGCTCGGCCGCAGCGCGCCCGGGCAGCCGGTGCAGCCGGATGCACAGGCAGTGGATCTCCAACCCCAGGCCGGCCTCGGCCAGTGCCGGGCGCAATCGGTAGAGGGCGTGGAAGAGCAGGAAGTGGGCGCGGTAGAGCGCCGCCGGCTCGCTGCGCCCCTCGCGCGTGAACAGCGGATGCCCGTCGGCGGCGAGCCGGTCCATCAGGGTCATCTCGGTCACGCCCTCGGGATGGGCGTGGAGGATGGGCTCGATGGCGGCCTGCAGCTCGGCGATGGCGGTCTCCGGCTCCATGGCTGACGACTCTAGCGCGCGCCCGGACGCCGGTCATCCCTGTGCAGCGGGGTTGCCGCCGGTTCTGCGGGTGGCGGTGCCCCGCCCGCTGCAGGAGGCGCTGGATTACCGCCCGCCGTCCGGCGCCTGGCCGGATGACCCCGTCGGCTGTCGGGTCGAGGTGCCGCTCGGCCGCAGTCGCGCCGTGGGCATCGTCGTGGAGGTGTGCCGGGGCTCCGAGGTGCCGGCAGCGAGGCTGCGCGCCGCCACCGCCTGGGTGGATGAGCGGCCGCTGCTCGACGCCGAACTGCTGGAGACGCTCACCTGGGCGGCGCGCTACTACCGCTACCCGCTGGGCACAGCCCTGGCCACCGGGCTGCCGGGCCCGCTGCGCCAGGGCCGCCCGGCACGGCGGGCGGTGGCCTGGTGGCGCCTGGACGAGCGGCTGCGTGAGGATGATGCCCCGGTGCGCCGGGCCCCGCGCCAGGCGGAGCTGCGTCGCCGCCTGGTGGAGGCCGGCGGTGCCGCGCCCTGTGCCACGCTGGTGGCGGAGCAGCCTGCCTGGCAGCGGGCCGGGCGCCTCATGGAGCGGGCCGGCCTGCTCCATCGCGAGTACCACCCGGCCGAGCGCGGGGCCGAGACGGTGCCGGCGCCCCGCCCGGGGCCAGAGCTTGACGCCGATCAGCAGCGCGCCCTGGCCGCGATCCTGGATACCGAGGGGTACGCCGCCTTCCTGCTCGAGGGGGTGACCGGCAGCGGTAAGACCGAGGTCTATCTGCAGGCCGCAGCCCGGGCGCTGGCCTCGGGGCGGCAGGTGCTGATCCTGGTCCCCGAGATCGGACTCGCCCCGCAGTTCCTTGAGCGCCTGCGCGAGCGCCTGCGCGGCTCGGTGGTGGTGCTCCACTCCGGGCTGTCCGGCGCCGACCGCGCCGAGGCCTGGCTGGCCGCCCGGGACGGCGACGCGGCGGTGATCCTCGGCACCCGCTCGGCCATCTTCACGCCGCTCCCGCGTCCGGGGCTGATCGTCGTCGACGAGGAGCACGACCCCTCGTTGGCACAGCAGGAGGGGTTCCGCTACTCGGCGCGGGACCTGGCGGTTCTGCGGGCCCGCACCCTGGATGTGCCGGTCGTGCTCGGCTCGGCTACGCCCTCGTTGGAGTCTCTGCACAATGCGCGGGCCGGTCGCTACACCCACCTGCGCCTGCCGCATCGGGCGGGCGAGGCCCGTGCCCCGAGTGTGCAGCTGGTCGATATCCGCAGCCGCCGTCTGGTTGGAGGGATTTCCGCACCGCTGCAGGAGGCGTTGCGCCGGCACCTGGACGCTGGCTCGCAGGCGCTGCTGTTCCTCAACCGGCGCGGCTACGCCCCGGTGCTTACCTGCCACGCCTGCGGCTGGGTGGCCGAATGCCACCGCTGTGATGCGCGGCTGACCTACCACCGCAGCCGCGGCCAGCTGCGCTGCCACCACTGCGGATACAGCGCGCGCCTGCCGGCGGCCTGCCCGGATTGCGGTGCGGCGGATCTGCGCCCGCTGGGGCCCGGAACCGAGCGCCTTGAGGAGGCGCTCACGGAACTCTTCCCCGGCGTGGGGCAGCTGCGCATCGACCGCGACACCACCCGGCGCCGCGGCGAGCTCGAGGCCCATCTTGCGGCCGCTCACCGGGGCGACGCCCAGTTGCTGATCGGTACGCAGATGCTGGCCAAGGGGCACCACCTGCCGGCGGTGACCCTGGTGGCGGTGATCGATGTGGATCAGGGGCTGTTCGGCGCAGACTTCCGGGCCACCGAGCGGTTGGCGCAGCTTGTGGTGCAGGTGGCCGGCCGCGCCGGGCGCGGCGATCAGCCCGGCGAGGTGCTGCTGCAGACCCGCCATCCGGAGCATCCGCTGCTGCGGGTTCTGCTCGAGCGGGGCTATCCCGCCTTCGCCGAGGCCCACCTGGCCGAGCGCCACGCCGCCGGCCTGCCGCCTTACGCCGCGCTGGCTCTTTTGCGTGCCGAGTCGGTGAATGCCGACGCGCCGTACCTTTTCCTTGAGTCGGCGGCCCAGTATGGTCGAAGCCGGGTCGGCGCGGACGGCGGGGTGGAGCTGCTCGGCCCGGTGCCGGCGCCCATGGAGCGGCGCGAGGGTCGGCACCGGGCGCAGTTGATGATCCGCGCCGAGCGGCGGGTCGATCTGCAGCGTTTTCTGGTGAGTTGGAGCGGCGGGCTCGGCAGCCTGGAAGGGGCCCGCCAGGTCCGCTGGTCGCTGGATGTGGACCCGGTAGAGATGGTCTGAGTCCCGGTGTAGAGGACAGGGAGGGGTGACTCGTGTTCGTGATCAGCAAGCTCGCCGGGGCGGTCCTGATGCCCCTGAGCCTCCTGGTGCTGGCCGGCATCGTCGGCCTGGTCCTGCTCTTCACCCGCTACGGGCGCTGGGGTCGGGGGGTGCTGATCGTCACCGTGGCGGCGCTCTATCTAGCCAGCTGGGAACCGACCGCCAGCCGTTTGCTCGCCCCGCTGGAGCAGCGCTACCCGGCGCTGCTTGATCCGGCCGGGATCGCCGAGGGCGAGGAGGCGCCGGTGACCGACATCGTCGTCCTCGGCCACGGCCACCGGCTCGATCCGCAGCTGCCGGTCACCGCGCAGGCCAACGCCGACGGCGTTACCCGGGTCCTCGAAGGAGTGCGCCTCCAGCGCCACTTTCCGCAGAGCACCCTCTGGCTGACCGGCGGTGCGGTGCGCGGCGATACCCCCAACTCGGCGGTGCTCCACCGTCTGATGGGCGAGGTTGGCCTCGACGCCGGCGCTGTCGAGCGCCTGGCCGAGCCCCGCAATACCGCCGAAGAGGCCCGGGCGATGGCCGAGCGGCTCGGCGATGAGGCCGGGTCGATCATCCTGGTCACCGAGGCCTCGCACATGCCGCGGGCCATGGGCCTGTTCCGGGGGCAGGGGCTCAAGCCGATCCCCGCCCCGACGCGCCACCGTGTGCGCGAACGAGAGCCCGGCGCGGAGGCCCATCCGGGCCACGGGTTGCGTCCCTCGGTACACGCGCTGCACATGACCGAGCGCGCCTTCCACGAGTACCTGGGGATCGCCTGGGGGCGGATCCGCGGGGAGATCCGCGCCGCGGAACGCTGACGCGGCTCCGGACGGCTCAGGCGCGCTCGACCTGGTGCTGGGAGACGGTCAGCGTGGTGTGCTGCCCGGCCACGTCGAGCAGGATCATGACCCGCTCCTCGCTGCGCGAGGCACGGAAGATCCCCTCGTAGGACTGGAATGGGCCGTCGAGCACGCGCACCCGCTCGCCGGGCTGCAGGGGGTCGGGGGCCAGGTCGCAGTGGCCGTCCTCGATGCGCTGCCGGATGGTTTCCACCAGCCCGTCCGGCACGCGGGCCGGCCAGGTGCCGAAGCGCACCAGCCCGTTCACGCCGGTGGTCGAGCGGATCGGGCTCCAGTCCTCGACCCCTGCGGCCAGACGGATGAACAGGTAGCGCGGGAACATCGGCTCGACGACGGTCTGATACCGCCGCTGGCGGCGACGCCGGAACCGCGCCATGGGCAGGAAGCAGCGATAGCCCTGGTGATCCAGGTTCCACCAGGCCCGCTCCTCCTGCCTAGGCTTGCTGTAGACGAGATACCAGGCGTCCGAACGCCCGAAGTCCTCGACGAGATCTTCCGCCTGCATGGTGTGCACTCCGCCCTGATCCGCGCCGACCGGCCGCCGGGCCGTAGGGGTTATTTCCACTCCCGCTGACCGCCGATCTCGACGGCGAGCCGGTCGTCATCCTTGAGGACGTAAGTGGCACCGCAATAGGGGCAGATCATGCTGCCGGTCTCGTGGACGGGCAGGTAGACCCGCGGATGGGAGTTCCACAGGTACATGCCGGGCAGCGGGCAGCAGACCGGCAGGTCCCGGGCGGTGACCTCATAGCGGTTCGCCGCGTTCGGCTGTACCAGGTCTGTGCGATCGTGGGTCTGGGGATCCGGCACCATGCTCTCCCGCTTGGCTGCTGATCGTGATGCCGATTGTAACCGAGGCAGGCACCACGTAGGCTATTGCCTACAGTCCACCCGGGTCTGCCTCGTGAGTCAAGAGACACCGCCCCCGAATCGCATCCAGCTGCTCCGTACCCAGCTCTGGGCGTGGGCCGGCGAAACCGGCTACCGCGAGGCGGTGCGCATCGGCGCGCCGCGCTCCCGCGAGGCGGTGCCGGTGGTGGACCTGGTCCACGAGGAGCCGCCGGTGGCCCTGGCCACCCTGCTTGGCCTGCTCGAGCAGGACCGCTTCGAGGCCCCGGTGCTGCTCATCGAGCGGGGCCTGGACCGGGCCGGCACGCCGTTCCTCCACCACGAGAACGCCACCGCGGCCCTAGGGGCGGCGTGCGCGGCCCTGCACGCGCGCAGGATCGCTGGCGCGGGAACGGGCCCCGAGCTGCTCGGTGATCTGCTCGGCGTCTGGCTGATCGGCGCTGTGGCCGACTTCCCCGAGGCCCACGAAGCCTATCTGCGCGACCTGGCCCGGGGCATGGGTCCGGCGATGGTCCCCCAGGGGTGGGCGGGCACGCTCCTCCACGCCAGCCCCGCCGCCAGCGACGCGCGCGAGAGCCTGGTGGTGAACCTGATCCACGAGGCCGTGGTCGAGCGCGCCCCCGGTGCCACGCTGCGCACGGTCGGGCACGCCCTGTCGGTGCTCGACGCAGCCGGCGAGGCGGATCACGCCGTGGCCTGGCGCCGGGCGCTGGCCTTCGTGATCGGCGCCGAGCTCCACCACCACCCGGCCGGCCGCTTGTACTCGGAGTACCACGCCCACCTTGAGGCACCGGCCAGCCGCCACCGCCGCGCCGTGCTGTTCATCCAGCAGGAGGCCATCCCGGCCTACCACTCGGTCGGCGATTGATCCCGCACTCGGCGGACGGTCAACGCCCTTCCTCGTCGTGACGGTTCTCCAGGTCCCGCAGCTGCACGTGCAGGGCCCCCACCGAGATCTGCAGCTCGCGCAGGGACAGCCCCAGCGAGGCGAGCATCAGGATCAGACTGATGGTGAAGAGCACCTTGCCTAGCAGCATCGATCCGGCGAACAGGACCAGCATGCACAGGACGCAGAAGAACAGGCTGGCCACTCCGGCGACCTGCATGTTGCGGATGAGCAGCACGCGCTTGCGCAGGTTCTCGATCTGGGTGCGCAGGCAAACGTCGTGGGTGGAGCGGTACTTGGATTCCAGGTCACGGATCAGCGAGGCCAGCCCCATGAAGCGGTTGGTGTAGGCGAGCAGGAGCAGCGAGATGGCGGGGAAGAGCAGTGCCGGCGTGGACAGGGTCAGTTCGGCGGTTGGCTCGGGTGCCTGGAACATCCGCGGGCCCTCCGGTCAGGGTGACTGAGACCCCATGATACGGACACGCGCCACGGCTGCCACCTCGTCGCGCCGGCTTCTGTCGGCTCCGGCGCCGCGGCTATAATCCCCGACCCGTTCTTCGACAGGATGCCCGCTCGCCCATGAACCTCCCGCTGCCCGGCCTCCGCGATGTCCGGGTCGTCGTCGCCGGCGACCTGATGCTCGACCGCTACTGGCACGGGGCCACCCAGCGCATCTCGCCGGAAGCGCCGGTGCCCGTGGTGCGGGTCGATGACGCCGAGGAGCGCCCGGGCGGTGCGGCCAACGTGGCGCTCAACGTGGCCGCCCTCGGCGGCGCGGCGCAAGTGATCGGCCCCACCGGCAGCGACGAGGCCGCCGACCGGTTGGCGCAGTTGCTCGAGGCCGCCGGCGTCGGCCAGCGCTTCCACCGCATTCCCGGCGCCGACACCATCACCAAGTTGCGCGTGATCAGCCGCCATCAGCAGCTGATCCGTCTCGACTTCGAGCGCGGTTTCCCCGGCTTTGATCGCGCCGCCATGCTGGCGCTGCTTGAGCCGGTGCTGACCGACACCGCGGTGGTGGTGCTCTCGGATTACGCCAAGGGGGCCCTGCCCGATCCGGCCGGGTTGATCGACGCCGCCCGCCGCGCTGGGCGGCCGGTGCTGGTCGATCCCAAGGGGGCGGATTACCGTCGTTACCGCGGCGCCACTCTGCTCACGCCCAACCTGGCGGAGTTCGAGGCGGTGGTTGGGCCCTGCGCGGACGGCGACGAGATCGCCCGGCGCGCGGCGATGGTGGCGGCAGAGCTGGAGCTCGAGGCGCTGCTGGTCACCCGGGGCGAGGCGGGGATGACCCTGGCTCCGCGGGAGGGCGCTCCGGTGCACCTGCCGACCCGGGCGCGGGAGGTCTTCGATGTCACCGGCGCCGGCGATACCGTGATCGCGACCCTGGCCGCCGCGCTGGGTGCCGGGGTGGACCTCGCCGATGCCGCCGCCCTGGCCAACCTGGCCGCCGGCGTGGTGGTGGGCAAGCTGGGCACGGCCACGGTCACTCCGGCGGAGCTGGAGGCCGCGATGGGCGGCGCGGGCGGCCAAGCAGCGGGCGCCGGTGTGGTCGACGAGCCAGGTCTGCTCGCCGCCGTCCGGCAGGCCCGGGCGGCTGGAGAGCGCATTGTGATGACCAACGGCTGCTTCGATCTGCTGCACGCCGGCCACGTCGACTACCTGCAGCGGGCCCGCCGGCGGGGCGAGCGGCTGGTGGTGGCCGTCAACGACGACGCGTCGGTGGCGCGGCTCAAGGGGGCGGAGCGGCCGGTCACTCCGCTGGAGCAGCGCATGGCGGTGCTCGCCGGCCTGGATGCGGTGGACTGGGTGGTGCCGTTCAGCGAGGACACCCCGGCGCGGCTGATCGAGGCCGTGCTGCCGGATCTGCTGGTCAAGGGCGGGGACTACCGGCCTGAGCAGATCGCCGGCCACGACGCCGTGGTCGCCGCCGGCGGTGCCGTGGAGGTCTTGCCCCTGCTCGCCGGCGCGTCGACCACGGGGCTGATCGCTCGCATCCGCGGCCGCGGCTAGCCGTCCGCCGCGCCGCCCCGGCGTGGTACGCCGTGGTCGGCCAGGGCCGCATCCAGCCGTTCGACCACGTCGGCCACGCTGATCCAGTCCATGGCCTCGGGGTTGCGCACCCGGCGCCCCCAGCGGACCGATTCCACCGGCCGGCCGAGTTCGGCCTTGAGCGCCTCCGGGTAGCGGTTGGCGACGTATTCGAGGTTCAGGTAGGGGCCGGTACGCTGCGGGTTCGAGGTCGCGTAGAGCCCCACCACCGGCACCCCGCTGGCGTTGGCCAGGTGGAGCGGGCCGGAGTCCGGGCCGACGAACACAGTGGCCTGCTGCAGGACGGCCAGCAGCCCCTTCAGCGATGTCCGGCCGACCAGGTCGGCCACCGGCGCGCTGGTGGCGGCGGCGATGGCATCGGCGTACTCCCGCTCCAGCGCGGTGGGGCCGCCGGTCAGCGCCAGCGCCAGGCCGTACTCCTGGTAGGCGTACTCGGCCACGGCCGCATATTGGGTGGCCGACCAGTTGCGGAAGTTGCGCGCACGGATCGAGCTGCACGGGCTGATCGCCAGGAAGGGGCGGGCGGGCAGCCGGCCGGCCACCTCCGCCTCGGCCTCGGCGGGTACCGGCAGATCCCAGCGCAGGGTGCGTGCATCCAGCCCGGCTGCCTGCAGGAACTGGAAGAAGCCGTCCAGGACGTGGACCCGCGCCGGCCCCGGGATGGGGCGGTGGGTGAACCACCGCTGGCCATTACGGGCGCGCGGCCGATCGAAACCGATTCGGGTGTCGGCCCGGATCGCCGTCGAGAGCAGGTTGGCCCGCCACGACGCCTGCATGTGTAACAGCACGTCGAAATGCCGGTCCGCCAGCTCCCCGCGCAGCTTGCGCACGGCGCCAAAGAGCCCGTCACCCTTGTCAACGACGATGAACTCCACCCCCGGCAGGTCGCCGACCAGGCGGTACTCCGTCTTGCCGACGACCCAGGTGATGGCGGTCTCCGGCCAGTGTTCGCGGAGCGTGTGCACCACCGGGGCCACATGGCTGCAGTCGCCGATGGCCGACAGGCGCAGCAGACAGATCGAGCGGGGGGGTGTGGATGGGTCTTGGGGCATCGCTGAGCTTACTCCTCGAGCGCGTTGTGCCAGCCCTGACGCAGGGCGGCCAGATGGCTTTCCGGCACCGGCGCCACGGCGGCGTCGTTGCGCGCGATCTTGGCCAGGCTGCGCTGCAGTCGGGCGAGGTTGCGCTCGGCCCAGCGGCCGGCGCGGGGGCGCAGTCGGGCCCGGTCCAGATCGATGACGTGGGTGGTGCCGTCGGTGGTGAGCAGGATGTTGTGGGCGTTGAGGTCGGCGTGATCCAGGCCGCGCCGGTGCAGTCGGCCGATGCAGGCGCCGATGGCGCACCAGCGCTCGGCCGGCAGTGGTCCGTGGCGCAGCGTCTCGGTGAGGGTGGCCGCCGGCAGCCGCTCGAGCAGGATCTCGGCGCGGTAGCACGGTCCGGCCATGCGCACACGGGCGGCCAGCGGGGCGGGCACGGGGAAGCCCTCGTCGTGGAGCCGGGCGAGCAGCCACCACTCGCGCCAGGGGCGCGATGCGTGGAGCCGGCCCCGGGCATAGCAGTCGCCGAGCAGCGGGCCGAGGAGCCCACCCCGGCGATAGGGCCGCAGCACGGCCGGGATCCCGCCGACCTCCAGGAAACAGGCGCTGCCGCGACCGCCGCCGGGGCGTCCGCTGAGCCGACCGGCGCGCGCCAGGGCCTCCGGTTCGAAGAGCGCGGCGTCCGGCGCCGGTAAGCGGTCAGCATCGTAGAGGATGTACTGGGGGCCTTGGCGCGTCTGTTGCGGGTCCATGGCCGCCTACTCTGCCATACCGAGGCCCACACCGGTGGTGGTAAAGTGCCGTCATGGCACACTGGAGAATACCGTCGCGGGTCTTTCTCGTTGGCCCCATGGGTGCCGGCAAGAGCACCGTGGGGCGCGAGCTGGCCACCCTGCTGGGTCTAGAGTTCATCGACAGCGATGCCGCCATCGAGGCGCGCACCGGGGTGAGCATCCCGTGGATCTTCGACCTCGAGGGCGAGGCCGGTTTCCGCGCGCGCGAGGCGACGGTGATCGACGAACTGACCCGCCGGGACGGAGTGGTCGTGGCCACCGGCGGCGGCGCGGTTACCACGCCGGCCAACCGCGACCTGCTCGGCGCGCGCGGCGTGGTGGTCTACCTGTACACCCCGGTCTCGGTGCAGCTGCAGCGCACCCGCCACGACACCAACCGGCCGCTGCTCCAGAGCGACGACCCCGAGGCGCGGCTGCAGGCCCTGCTCGCCGAGCGTGACCCCCTCTACCGGGAAGTGGCCGACGTGGTGGTGGAGACGACCGGTGGCAGGGCGCGGAGCGTGGCGCGGCGGATCATCGAGGCGTTGCAGGGGCAGGCCTCCTGAGCGTCCGTGCCGGCGGACGAGGACAGACAGCAGCAGGAGCGGGCATGCGGACACAATGGGTCGAACTCGGGGAACGCAGCTACCCGATCTACATCGGTGACGGGGTCCTGGAGGAGGGGCTGCTCACCGGGCACCTGGTGGCGGATCGGGCGCTGCTGGTCAGCAACGAGACCGTAGCCCCGCTGTACGCCGGGCGCCTGGCCGCGCCGGGGGTCGAGGTGCAGTCGGTCACCCTGCGCGATGGTGAGCGCTACAAGACCCTGCAGACCTGTGAGCAGGTCTTCGACGCCCTGATCGAGGGCCGCTTCGACCGCTCGGCCACGGTGGTCGCCCTGGGCGGCGGGGTCATCGGCGATCTGGCCGGCTTCTGCGCCGCCACCTATCAGCGCGGCGTGGGCTACATCCAGGTGCCCACCACCCTGCTGGCTCAGGTCGACTCCTCGGTGGGAGGCAAGACCGGCGTCAACCACCCGCGCGGCAAGAACATGATTGGCGCCTTCCACCAGCCCCGCGCGGTGATCGCCGATACCGGCGTTCTCGCCACGCTCCCGGAGCGCGAGTACAACGCCGGTCTGGCCGAGGTGGTCAAGTACGGCCTGATCCGCGATCCCGCCTTCTTCGAC
Source organism: Halorhodospira sp. 9621 (assembly GCF_022228055.1). NCBI lineage: Bacteria > Pseudomonadati > Pseudomonadota > Gammaproteobacteria > Chromatiales > Ectothiorhodospiraceae > Halorhodospira > Halorhodospira sp. 9621. Next base: position 61,003 of record NZ_JAJNRD010000004.1, on the reverse strand, counting down.
TGGCTCGAGGGCAGTGTCGATGCCCTGCGCCGGCGCGATCCCGAGGCCCTGGCTCACGCCGTGGCCGAGTCCTGCCGCAATAAGGCTGAGGTGGTTGCTGCCGACGAGCGCGAGGCCGGTGAGCGCGCCCTGCTCAACCTGGGCCACACCTTCGGCCACGCCATCGAGACAGAGACCGACTACAGCACCTGGCTCCACGGCGAGGCCGTGGCGGTGGGGATGGTCATGGCGGCACGCATGTCGGTGCGCCTGGGCTGGCTGTCGCGCGACGGGCTGGAGCGCACCACCGCCCTGCTCGAGGCCTTTGGACTGCCCACGCAGCCGCCGGCGATCTCCGAGGAGCGCTTCCGCGAGCTGATGAGCGTGGACAAGAAGAATCGCGCTGGTCGGCTGCGCCTGGTGCTCCTGCGCGGCGTTGGCGACGCCGTGGTGACCAGCGAGTTCGCCGCCGAGGCGCTGACGGCCACACTGGCCGAGGCGGTCCGGGCGGGCTGAGCCCGCCGCAGCCTAGGTCAGCTCCTCGGGGCGGAACAGCCGGCGGTACTCCTCGATGGCGAACCGGTCGGTCATCCCGGCGATGTAGTCGGCCACGGCCCGTGCCCGCCCTGGCATGCCGTGGCGGGCCTCGCCGGCGTGGGCCGCATCGCGGGGCTGATCCGGCATCAGCTGCGGGTCGTCGAGGAAGACGTCGAACAGCCCCTGCACCACCACCTGGCTCTTGCGCACCATGCGCGCCACGCGGAAGTGGCGGTAGAGGCGGCGGAACAGGAAGTCCTTCAGGTCCTGGTGCCGCCGGGCCATGTCCGCGCTGAAGCCGATCAGCGGCCCCGGGTGCCGGCGTACCGCTTCGACGTCGGCGGGATCGGCGGCCTCGATGCGTGCCGCGGACTCGCGGATGAGATCCTCGACCTGGACGTTGATCATGCGCCGGACCACCTCGTAGATGGTGCGTCGCTCATCCAGATTGGGGTAGGCCGCCTCGACCTCAGCGAACAGCGGGCCGAGCAGGGTTGTCTCGCGGCACTCGGCGACGCTGATCAGCCCCGAGCGCAAGCCGTCGTCCACGTCGTGGCTGTTGTAGGCGACGCCGTCGCAGACGTTGACCAGCTGCGCCTCCAGCGTTGGCTGGCCGCCGTCGAGGAAGCGCTCGGCCACCGGGCCGAGCTGTCGGGCGCGCTCCACCGGGCAGCGCTTGAGCAGGCCCTCACGGGTCTCGAAGGTCAGGTTGAGCCCGTCGAACTTTGCATAGCGCTTCTCCAGGTCGTCGACCACGCGCAGGGACTGGATGTTGTGCTCGAAGCCGCCGAGCCCCTCCATGCGCTCGGCCAGGGCGTCCTGGCCGGCGTGGCCGAACGGGGTGTGACCCAGGTCGTGGGCGAGGGCGATGGCCTCGACCAGGTCGATGTTCAGGCCGAGGGCTTGGGCGCTGGTGCGGGCGATCTGGCCTACCTCCAGGGTGTGGGTCAGCCGGGTGCGGTAGAGATCGCCGACGTGGTTGACGAAGACCTGCGTCTTGTACTCCAGGCGCCGGAAAGCGCCGCAGTGGATGATGCGGTCGCGATCGCGCTGGAACTCGCTGCGGTGCCCGGGGTGGGGTTCCGCATACTGGCGACCGCGGCTGGCGCTCTCGGTGACGGCGCAGGGGCGTGGCGGGGTGGCGTGCAGGCTCACCGGTCGTCCTCGATTGCTCGGCTGGGGCGGTCAATGTGGGGGCGGGGGCCGGTTTCGTCAACGGCCGCCCCCGGTGGCGCCCCCTCCTCGACCAGGCGCGGCGTCACGAAGACCAGCAGCTCGTGGTGGCTCTGCTCCGATCGGCGCTGGCGGAACAGCCAGCCGACCAGTGGCAGGTCGCCGAGCCACGGCACCGCTTGACGCCGCTCGCGCTGCTCGTGCTCACGCACGCCGCCGAGGACGATGGTCTCGCCGGCCTGCACGCGCAGGCGGGTGGCGACGGCCTGGGTGTCGATGCTCGGCACGCCCTCGTAGATCTGCCCGACGGCGTCCTTGGTCACGCGCAGGGCGAGGTTCACCGCATCCCCGTCGGTCACCTGCGGAGTGGCGGTCAGCGACAGGGAGGCGTCCTCGAAAGCGACCGCGGTGGCGCCGGATTCGGCCGTCTCCTGGTAGGGGATCTGGACGCCCTGCTCGATGCGCGCCGTCTGCCTTTCGGTGGTCAGGACCCGCGGGCTCGAGACCACGCGCCCGTGGCCCTCGGCCTCCATCGCCGAGAGTTCAAGCTGCAGCAGGCGCTCGCCCACCTCGCCTACGGAGACGCTCAGGCGCGCGCCTTCGCCCACCGGCGGCAGGTCGGCGAGTAGCCCGTCGCCCAGGGCGGCTCCCTCACTGCCGGGTAGGGTGTCGAAGGCGAAGTGGCCGTCGCCGCGTTGGCTCGAAAGGCCCAGGCGGCTGCCGAGTTCCCGCGCGTACTCGCCCGAGGCAAGGACGATGCGCGCCTCGATCATCACCTGGCGGTTGGCCCGGTCCAGTTTGTCGATGAGCCGCTCGGCCTCGTCGAGGTGCTCCGGGGTATCGTGCAGGATCAGTGTGTTGGTGCGCTCGTCGACGCTGGCATGGCCGGACTGGGAGAGCACACCGGTCTCCTCGCGCAACAGCTCGGCCAGCTTTCCGGCGTCGGCGTGAACCAGGGGCAGAGTGCGCAGGGAGGCCTCGGCGCCGGTGTCGCCGTCCCCGTCGAGCGGGCCGTGGAACGGGTCGGGCGGCCCGGCGTGCGTGCCGGTGGGGGCAGCCAGCAGCACGGCCGTGACCGCGGGGAGCAGTCGGCGTCTCATGGCTCGTCCTTCGGCGGGTGCAGGACCAGGGTCACCTCGGCCTCGAGCCGTGGTGGTTCGGCGGCGCGCAGACGCAGGTGATCGAGGCCGCGCTGCCGCGGGGCCGCGGCCTCGTCGGCGAGCCAGTCGCGGAGCGCCGCGTAATCGCCGGAGATACGCAGCTGCGCGACGACCCGACCGTCACCGCCCGCTGGGTCCCGTCGCAGGTCCTCGAGGATCAGATCCCGTGCCTCCAGGCTCCGGCTCAGTGCGCCGAGTTGCTCGCGCAGGGGTGTCCCGGGCGCCGCGTCGGGGGCCGGGTCCGGAGGCCGCGGCTCGGCGCGCAGGGAGAGCGAGCGCCGGCCGTTGTCGGTGCGGCGCATCTGCTCCAGCTCGATGTCCTCGAAGCCCGCCTCCTGCAGCGCCGCCAGGTAGCGTTCGGCGCACTCGGGGGCGGCGGCCAGGGCGTCGACGCGCAGCGTGTTGCCGAGCTCGACAGCCGTCAGGCGGGCGCGCTCGGGCAGTGCGCCGGCCAGCGTGTCGAGCCACCCGGGGGCCGCGCGCCGGCGTGCGTCTGCGGGGTCGGGGGGTGGATCGGGCGGGGCCGGATCCGCGGCAGGGCCCTCTCGTTCCTCCGGCGGCTGCGGATCCCGCCCGTGGTCGGCGGCGGGCGGCTCCACGTCGGTGTCGGCGTGGTCGCCGGCTCCGGGGACGAGCGTACTGCCCCAGTGGGCGTGGGCCGCCACCCCCGCCAGGCCGGCGGCCAGCGCAGCGCCGGCGGCGGTGCGCAGGGCGTGCCCGTTGTCGCGGGCGTTCGGGTCCCGCGCGTGGAGCAGGTTGTCCGGCCCCGGGCAGCGGGCCACCTCGGCCAGGGCCCGGGTCAGTCGGGCTGCCGGGGTGTCTGGCAACGGGGCCGGTGGCGTCCCGGTTGCCCGGGCCAGGGCATCGCGGCTGGTGAGCAGCGCCACCGGCCGCAGGCCAGACTCGTACAGCAGCGCGCGGGCGGCGTTCAGGTCGGTGTGTCGAGCGGCGAGCAGGCGCGGCCGCCGGCGCTCGTCGCCGAGGCAGTAACGCCAGGCGGAGGCCGGTGCAGGCAGGGCGCGGCGGACGTGCAGGCGCAGCACGGCGCGGTGCTCGGAGCGGCGCAGCCCGTCGGGCAGGCGGAGCCGATGGCGCTGCACGCGGCTCTCGGGCACGGCCATCGCGACCCGCGGCCGGCCAGCGTCGAGCCGGCGGCAGGCCGCGCGCAACGCCTCCCGTCGGCCCTCTGCGCCCGTGCCACGGACGGGTTCCGCGGTGTAGGCGTAGTGGCTACGGCGCCGCAGGCAGACGTGCACGGTTCGTCCGGCCACGGCGACGCCGAGCGTCGCGGTGCTGGGCAGGGGCATCCCGTCTCCTCCCTGAGACGCTGGTTCCCGAGCCGCCGCCACCGGTCCCTGGTGCGCGGCGAAGAGCGTCCCCCCACTATAAGGCGGGAACTCGCCCGTTCAAGAGGTGGTCAGTATACTGCCTACAGAGTTTGCCAAGGCGCCTGCGCCCCGTCCCCATGAAGCGATTCCTGCGTACCCTTCTCTACACCACCGTCGCCCTGGTCGGTGTCGGCGCTGTCCTGGCCGCGGCGGCCGTGGCCTACGCCGTGTTCGTGCTCGCCCCGCAGCTGCCGGATGCCGAGTCGCTGCGCGACGTGCGCTTCCAGCAGCCGCTGCGTGTCGTCAGCGTCGAGGGTGAGCTCATCGCCGAGTACGGCGAGCAGCGGCGCCAGCCGGAGGATATCGACGATCTCCCCACCGATCTGCTGCTGGCGTTCATCGCCGCCGAGGACGACCGCTTCTACGAACACCCCGGGGTGGATTACCAGGGCCTTGCGCGTGCGGTCGGCCACGTGGTCCGCGAGCGTTCCTTCGGGCCCGGTGGTTCCACCATCACCATGCAGCTCGCGCGGAACTTCTTCCTTTCGCGCGAGGTGACCATCCTGCGCAAGGTCAACGAGATCCTCCTGGCGCTGCAGATCGAGCGGACGCTGTCCAAGGAGGAGATCCTCGAGCTCTACCTCAACAAGATCTACCTGGGCCATCGCGCCTACGGCGTGGCGGCGGCCGCGCAGGTCTACTACGGCAAGGACCCCGACGAGCTCGATCTGGCCCAGATGGCGATGATCGCCGGCCTGCCGAAGGCGCCCTCGGTAGCCAACCCCATCCGCAATCCGCAGCGGGCGCTCCAGAGGCGTGCCTACGTTCTCGGCCGGATGCTCAACGAGGGCTTCATCAGCCCGGAGCGCTATCAGGAGGCCATGGCTGCGCCGATCACCGCCGATTTGCACGCCCCGCGCAGCCGCGTGGACGCTCGCTACGTCGGTGAGATGGTGCGCCGGACCATGACCGAGCGCTACGGGCCCGAGGAGGCCTACACCGGTGGCTACACGGTCTACACCACCATCGAGAAGGACCGTCAGGACGCCGCCAACCGGGCCCTGCGCAGCGGCCTCCGCGATTACGACCGGCGCCACGGCTACCGGGGGCCGGAGGGCAGCGTTGAAGCGGAGCTGGTTGGCGATCCGGCGGCCATGGAGGAGGCACTGACCGCCCACCCGCCCTTCGGAGGCCTGCAGGCGGCCGTGGTGCTCGCCGTGGAGCCCGAGGCGGCGTGGGTCTGGCCGCGTGGCGGGCGCGTGCTACAGGTCGACTTCGAGACCATGGAGTGGGCGCGCCCCTACCGGGATGCCAACCGGCGCGGTCCCGCCCCGGAGGAGGCGGGCGACGTGGTGGAGGTCGGCGATATCGTGCGTGTCGCGCCGCGGGGCGAGGGGCGCGGTGCCCTCAGCGCCGTCCCCGATGTCTCCGGCGCGCTGGTGGCCCAGGACCCGATGGATGGCCGGGTGCGGGCGCTTGCCGGCGGCTTCGACTTCCGGCTCAGTTCCTTCAACCGGGCGGTGCAGGCGCGGCGGCAGACCGGTTCGGTGTTCAAGCCGTTCATCTACTCGGCGGCCCTCGAGAACGGCTACACGCCGGCCACCCTGGTCAACGATGCGCCGGTGGTCTTCCGGGACGATGCCCTAGAGAGCTACTGGCGGCCGGGCAACTACTCGGGCCGTTTCTACGGCCCCACCCGGCTGCGCGAGGCGCTGGTCTTCTCCCGCAACCTGGTCTCGATCCGGGTGCTGCGCGACGTCGGCATCGACCCGACCATCGCTCACGCCGCCCGCATCGGCTTCCCGGCGGAGAGCCTGCCGCGGGATCTCTCCCTGGCCCTGGGCAGCAACAGCGCCACCCCGCTGCAGATCTCCAGTGCCTTTGCGGCCTTTGCCAACGGCGGGTACCGCGTCATCCCCAATGTCATCGAGCGCGTCGAGGACGGCGCCGGCGAGGTGGTCTTCCGGCCGGATTTCCCGGAGGCGTGCGAGCTGTGTCGCGACGACCTGCCCATGGCCTCGGTCCCGGGCGAACGCATCGGCCTGTTCGATTTGCCGCCGCAGGCCGAGCGTGTCCTGCCCGAAGACAACGCATGGCTGATCAGCGACATGCTCTCCGATGTGGTGGAGCGCGGTACCGGCCGAGGGGCCCGGCGGGTGCTCGACCGCGAGGATCTGGCCGGCAAGACCGGCACCACCAACGACCTGCGCGATGCCTGGTTCGTGGGCTACAACCAGGACCTAGTGGCCACGGCGTGGATCGGCTTCGACGACCAGCGCAGCCTGGGCCGGGGCGAGACCGGCGCCACGGCCGCGCTGCCGATCTGGGCGCGGTTCATGTCGGTAGCCCTCGACGGGGTCGAGGAGCGCTCCGTTCCGCGCCCGGACGGTCTGGTCACGGTGCGCATCGATCCGGAGTCCGGGCGCGCGACGAGCTCCGAGAACCCAGAGGCAATTTTCGAGACCTTCCGCGAGGAGACCGTTCCGGTCCGCGAGGACCGCGATCGCCGGCAACGCGACGGCGAGCATTCGGAGCGGCAGCTCTTCTAGGCGGATGGCACCAGCAGACGGCCGGAGCAGGGGGGAAGCCATGGGACGCAGAAGTGCCAACCACCAGCGCGATCAGCGCATGCGGCTGAGCCTGATACGCGAGGCAGCGCGGCTGATGGCCGAGGACGGCGTACGTGATTACTACGCCGCCAAGCGCAAAGCGGCGGAGCGCCTGGGCGCCAGCGACACCCGTAACCTCCCCGGTAATCAGGAGATCCAGGAGGCGCTGCTGGAGTACCACGCCGTCTTCGGTGGCGAGGAGCACGAGGCCGCGCTGCGCCATCTGCGCCGGCGTGCCCTGGAGGCGATGGATTTCTTCGCCGACTTCCGCCCGCGGCTGGTGGGGCCGGTGCTCGCCGGAACCGCCGACGCCGAGTCGCCGGTGCAGCTGCACGTCTTCGCCGATACCCCCGAGACGGTTCTGATGTTCCTCATGGACCGGCGCATCCCCTTCGAGTCCGATGAGCGGCGCCTGCGCTTCGGCCGCGACGGGTGGTCCATCCAGCCGATGTTCCGCTTCCTGGCCGGAGATACCGAGGTGGAGCTGACCGTTTTCTCGGAGGCCGGCCTGCGCGAGCCGCCCCGCAGCGAGGTCCACGGCGGGGCGATGGAGCGCGCCGGCGTTGCTGAGGTGACCGCGCTGCTCGAGGCGGTGGTGGGCGAGGAGTAAGGGGGCGGGGGGGCCGGGGGGGGGGGGGGGGGGGGGGGGGCCGCCCGTTGCCGCCGGTGGCGGGGCAACGGGGGTCGAGCTCAATCCTTCCGGCGCTGATCGATGGGGACGTAATCTCGCCGCGCTGCGCCGGTGTAGAGCTGTCGCGGTCGCCCGATGCGCTGCTCCGGATCGGCGACCATCTCGTTCCACTGGGCCAGCCAGCCCGGCGTCCGGCCGAGGGCGAACATCACCGTAAAGAAGTCGGTGGGGATGCTCAGAGCCCGATAGATGATGCCCGAGTAGAAATCCACGTTCGGGTAGAGCTTGCGCTCGACGAAGTAGTCGTCCTGCAGTGCCCGCTCCTCAAGCTCCATAGCCAGCTCGAGCTGCGGGTCGTTCTCGATGCCCAGGTCGTTGAGGACCTCGTGGCAGGTCTTGCGGATGATCCGCGCCCGCGGGTCGAAATTCTTGTAGACCCGGTGCCCGAAGCCCATCAGGCGGAACGGGTCATCCTTGTCCTTGGCCTTTTCGATGTACTTCGGCACCTGGCTGATGTCGCCGATCTCGTGGAGCATGTTCAGCACCGCCTCGTTGGCGCCACCGTGGGCGGGGCCCCACAGGGCGGCGCAGCCGCAGGCGATGGAGGCGAACGGGTTGGTGCCGGTGGAGCTGGCCAGGCGGACCGTGGAGGTCGACGCGTTCTGCTCGTGATCAGCGTGGAGGATCAGCAGCTGATCCAGCGCCCGCGCGTGGATCGGATTGATCTCGTACGGCTCCGTGGGGCGCGAGAACAGCATGTTGAGCAGGTTCTCGGTGTAGTAGAGCCGGTTGAGCGGGTAGACGAAGGGCTCGCCCGCCATGTGCTTGTAGGCCGCGGCGGCGATGGTGGGCATCTTGGCCAGCACGCGGTGGCAGGTGAGCATCCGGTTGCGCGGGTCCCCGAGCTTGATGGCGTCGTGGTAGAAGGCCGACAGCGATGCCACCACGCCGGTGAGCATGGCCATGGGGTGCGCGTTGTAGTGGAAGCCGTCGAAGAAGTCCTTCAACGACTCGTTGATCATAGCGTGCTCGGTCACCGCCCGGTTGAACTGGTCCAGCTCATCCTTGGTGGGCAGCTCACCGTGGAGCAGCAGGTAGGAGACCTCGAGGAAGTTGCTGTTCTCGGCCAGATCCTCAATGGGGTAGCCGCGGTAGAGGAGCACCCCGTTCTCGCCGTCGATGAACGTGATGTCGCTGCGACAGCTCGCCGTCGAGGTGAAGCCGGCATCGTAGGTGAAGTATCCAAACTCTTTGTACAGGTTCTGGATATCGACGACGGCCGGCCCGTGCGTTCCCTCGCGGATGGGCATCTCGACACTGTGGCCGGTGGTGTTGTCGGTGACGGTGACGGTTTTCGACGTCATGATGCCCCTCCGCTGCTGCCCTGGATAACCGCGCTCGGCGCAGTCCGGGGGTTACTGGCTGGAGCTGCCCCGGGTCATGCCGAAGCGCTTGCGGAAGCGGTCGACCTGCCCACCAGAATGGACCACACGCTGCTTGCCGGTGAAGAACGGATGGCTCCGGCTGGAGACCTCGATCTTGACCAGCGGGTACTCGTTGCCGTCCTGCCAGGTGATGGTCTCGTCGGTCTGGACCGTGGAGCGGGTCAGGAAGGAAAAGTCCGTCGAGATGTCCTGGAAAACGACTTCGCGGTACTCGGGATGGATGTCTTTCTTCATGGTGACCCTCTGCGACGTTCAGCCGCGTTCTTGAGCATGTTAAACCGCGGATAGTAGCCGCCGCAGCATAGGGGGTCAAGATGGCCTGCCGGCGCGCCGCAACGCTTGACAGCGGGCGGGTCGCCGCCTAGATTCCACGTCACGTGTCAGCCACACGAGGAGACCGTCATGCCGGACGGTAACGGCAGTACGCCAAGCAACGACGTCGTACCGCGAACCAACGCCCGTCCCGGGGTGCCGGCCGACTGACGGAGTCTCTGCCGTCTCTCTGTCTCCGGTGCCGCGGGTCGGGCACCCGAACACTCAGGAGGCAGAGATGACCATCACCACCGAGCATCAAGACCATGGCCTCGGCGCACCGGCTCGCGCCGAGTATGCAGACCGCCTGCCCGCCGCCGCGGCACGGCGCATCGCACAGATGGCCCCGGCCGAGCGCCCGGCGGCGCTGCGCGCCATGCCGGACGGGGAGAGCCTGGCCACCTTCCTGGAGATGCGCCCCGCTGCGCAGGCGAGCGTGCTCGAGCACATGGACCGAGGCCCGGCCGCCCGCCTGGCCAACCGTCTGCCGTTCAATACGCTGGCCCGCGTGCTTGAGCGCCTGGATCCGGAGTGCCGCGACGAGGTCGTACGCAACCTCCGCCCGCTCAAGCGCAGCCGCGTCGAGACGGTGCTCTCCGGGCGTCTGCAGTAATCCGGCTCGCCGCTCTCGCGGGGGTGCCCCGTCGGGCACCCCCGCGCCGCGGCGCCTGGCTGCGTTTTGTCCTGGCCGTTTCCGGCCGCATAATCGGCCGGAAACCCGGGAGGAAAACCCATGTTCCAGGCGCCTGTATCCCGGCTGGCGACGGCATCCGTCCTGCTTGCAGCCTGCGGGGCCGCGGCGGCCGCGCTGGCCGGCCCCCTCTACCGCATCCAGCTCGTCGAACTCGACCTGGCCCTGGCGATGATCGCCGCCGGCTTCGCTGCCGGTGTGCTCGCCCTTGTCCCCGCCGGTGTCGGTTTCGCCTCCACCTTCGGTCTGCACGGCAAGCGCGGTCGCGGCCGGGCCCTGGCCGGCCTGGCCCTGGGGCTAGGGGTCGCGGTGGTCGCCGGGCCCAAGGTCTACGCCGCCGTCCTCGGTCCCAACCTTCACGATCTGGCCACCGACACCGATGACCCGCCCTCGTATCGGGCCCTCGCCCAGGCCCGAGAGCAGGCCGGCGGCGATCGAGCCTACCCTGGCGGAGAACTGGCCGAACGCCAGGCGGAGGCGCACCCGGATCTCGAGGCGCGCACTTACCCGCAGGATGTCTCGGCCATCCTCAGCGCCGCAGAGAGCGCGGCGCTGAGGCTGGAGTGGACCGTGGCGCGAACCGACATGCAGGGCGGGCTGGAGGCCACCGCACGCAGCTACTGGATGGGTGTCATCCACGATATCGTCGTCCGCGTCGAGGATACCGGTGATCACCGTCGCGTCGACGTGCGCGCCGCCACCCGCGGCGGCGAGGCGGACGTCGGCGGCAACGCCCGGCTGGTCCGCGCGTTCTACGACGAGCTGGAGGCCGAGCTGCAGAACTGAACGGGGCGTCGGTGAGCGGGTGATCAGCCTCACTGGGATGCGTTACTATCGCGGCTTATCCGCGGATCGCGAAGCTGAATAGGGAGACTTCCATGAGCGAACGGGTTCAAGTCGGTGGCCTGCAGGTGGCGCGTGAGCTCTACGACCTGGTGGCCAACGAGATGGTGCCTGGGACCGGCATCGACGCCGACACCGTCTGGGACGAGCTCGGCGGCATCGTCCGCGATCTGAGTCCGCGCAACCGTGAGCTGCTGGAGAAGCGCGAGACCCTGCAGCGGCAGATCGACGAGTGGCACCGCGAGCACCGCGGCCAATTCTCCGTGGCCGATCACAAGGCCTTCCTCGAGCAGATCGGCTACCTGGAACCCGAGACGGAGGAGTTCGAGATCACCACCACCGGGGTCGACCCGGAGGTCGCCACGGTGGCCGGGCCGCAGCTGGTGGTGCCGGTGGATAACGCGCGATTCGCACTCAACGCGGCCAACGCACGCTGGGGCAGCCTGTTCGATGCCCTCTACGGCACCGACATGATCCCCGAGAGTGACGGCCTGGCCAAAGGGAAGACGTACAACCCGGCCCGTGGCAAGCGCGTCATGGAGCTGGCCGCCGAAACCCTCGATGAGGTGGCCCCGCTGGCCCACGGCCTGCACGCCGATGTCACCGCCTACCGCCTGAGCGAGGCGAGCCCGCGCCAGCTGCTGATCACCCTGGCCGACGGCAGCGAGACGGAGCTGGCCGATCCCACCCGTCTTGTCGGCTTCACCGGTGAGCCGCAGCGGCCGGCGACCATCCTGCTGCGTCACAACGGCCTGCATGCCGAGATCGTCATCGACCCCAACGATCCGGTGGGCAAGGATCACCCGGCCGGCGTCAAGGACGTGGTCATGGAGTCGGCGCTAACCGCCATTCAGGATTGCGAGGACTCCGTGGCCGCGGTGGATGCCGAGGACAAGGTCCGTGTCTACCGCAACTGGCTGGGCCTGATGAAGGGCGATCTCGAGACCTCGGTCAGCAAGGGCGGGGAGGCCTTCACCCGGCGGCTCAACGCCGACCGCACCTACACCACGCCGGACGGCGGCTCCCTGACCCTGCCGGGGCGCTCGCTGATGCTGGTGCGTAACGTCGGCCACTTGATGACCACGCCGGCGGTGCTCGACGGCGACGGCAACGAGATCCCCGAGGGCATGCTGGACGCCATGATGACCGTCCTCTGCGCGGTCCACGACCTCAAGGGCCTGGGCCAAGTGCGCAACTCGAAGACCGGCAGCGTCTACATCGTCAAGCCGAAGATGCACGGTCCCGAGGAAGTGGCCCTGACGGTGAACCTGTTCGAGCGCGTCGAGGACGCCCTGGGCCTGGAGCGTGCCACCCTCAAGGTCGGCATCATGGATGAGGAGCGGCGGACCACGGTCAACCTGCGCGCCTGCATCAAGCAGGCCCGGGACCGGGTGATCTTCATCAACACCGGCTTCCTCGACCGCACCGGCGACGAGATCCACACCGCCATGGAGGCCGGCGCCGTGATCCGCAAGGCGGACATGAAGGGGGCATCCTTCATGACCACCTATGAGGACTGGAACGTCGATGTCGGCCTGGCCGCCGGGTTCAAGGGCCGGGCGCAGATCGGCAAGGGCATGTGGCCCAAGCCGGATAAGATGCGCGAGATGTTCGACACCAAGGCGGGCCACCCCAAGGCGGGTGCCAACTGCGCCTGGGTGCCGTCGCCGACGGCGGCGACCCTGCACGCCGTGCACTACCACGAGGTGGACGTCGCCGGCGTCCAGGCCGAGATTGCCCGCGCCGGCTGGCGTTCGGACCTGAACCGGATCCTCACCGTGCCGCTGGCGCCGAGCACCGACTGGAGCGAGGAGGAGATCCAGCAGGAGGTGGATAACAACTGCCAGGGCATCCTCGGCTATGTGGTGCGCTGGATCGACCAGGGCATCGGGTGCTCCAAGGTGCCGGACGTCAACAATGTCGGCCTGATGGAGGACCGCGCCACCCTGCGCATCTCCAGCCAGCACGTGGCCAACTGGCTCTACCACGGCGTGGTCAGCGAGGATCAGGTCATGGATAGCCTCCAGCGCATGGCCCGGGTCGTGGACGAGCAGAACGCCGGCGACCCGAACTACCGGCCCATGGCCGAGGATTTCGACGCCAGCGTCGCCTTCCAGGCGGCCTGCGACCTGGTCTTCAAGGGGCGGGAGCAGCCCTCCGGCTATACTGAGCCGGTGCTCCACCGCCGTCGGCAGGAGGCGAAGGCCAAGTACGCCTGATCCCGCCGCCTGAACGACATCCCGTGAACCGTGCCGGCGTCGGCAGCCTCCGGGCTGTCGGCGCCGTCTTGTCTCCGGAAGCATGACCGTGCGCGAACCGATCCGTATCCGCGGCGCCCGCCAGCACAACCTGCAGGGCCTCGATCTCGACCTCCCGGCCGGCGAGCTGATCGTCGTCACCGGGGTCTCCGGCTCCGGGAAGTCGTCGCTCGCCTTCGACACCGTCTACGCCGAGGGGCAGCGGCGCTACGTGGAGACCTTCTCGGCCTACGCCCGGCAATTCCTCGAGCGCATGGACCGGCCACAGGTCGAGCGTATCGACGGCGTCCCGCCGGCGATCGCCATCGATCAGGTCAATCCGGTGCGCACCTCGCGCTCCACCGTGGGCACGATGACGGAGCTCGCCGACCACCTGAAGCTGCTCTTCGCCCGCGCGGCGCAGCCCTACTGCAGCGGCTGCGGCCGCCCGGTGCGGCCGGATACGCCGCAGTCCATCGCCGACGAGCTCCTCGCCGGCGACGACACGGCGCCATGGCCGGCAGGTACCCGAGTGGCGGTGACCTTCTTCGTGGCCGTGCCTGCCAAGCTCGATCGGGAAGAGCTGCGACAGATGCTCTCCAGCCAGGGATACACGCGCATCTATGAGCGTGAGGGTGGTGTCGAGGTGGTTCAGGACCGGTTGCGCCTCGACGGGGCGCGCCGGGGGCGGCTGATCGAGGCGGTGGAGACGGCCCTCGACAAAGGGCGGGGTCGCTGCCAGGTCCGGGCCCTGGGCGAGGACCGTGAGCCGGCGGGCGAGCCGCGGCGCTACTCCGCCACCTTCCACTGCGCCGGGTGCGACCGCGACTACCCGCGGCCGACCTCAGAGCTCTTCTCCTTCAACTCCCCGGTCGGCGCGTGTGACACCTGCCGTGGGTTCGGCCGCAACATGGAGATCGACCCCGACCTGGTCATCCCGGATCCGGGCCTGAGCCTGGCCGGGGGCGCGATCAAACCGTTCCGCGGCGGTGCCTCGGTGGAGTGCCAGCGGGACCTGCTGCGCGCCGCCCGCCGGCGCGGGGTCGCCGAGGATGTGCCTTGGCGGGAGTTGGATGCGGCGGACCGGCAGTGGGTCTGGGACGGCGAGGATCGCTGGGGCCGTTCCGGCAAGTGGTACGGCGTGCGCGGCTACTTCGACTACCTCGAGCGCAAGAGCTACAAGATGCACGTGCGCGTGCAGCTCTCGCGCTACCGCACCTACCGCACCTGTCCGGACTGCCGGGGTGCGCGCTTGGTCCCGGAGGCCCTGGACTTCCGGCTCGGCGGACAGGCCGACGCCGACGCCGTCCTCGCCCCGGAGGAGCGCTTCCGGCCCCGCCACCTGGCGATGGGTGATGCGCTGCTGGCCGGGCTGCCGGGGCTGACCCTGCACGATCTGGCGACCCTGCCCCTGGCCCGCCTGCAGCGCTTCTTCGAGGAGCTGGAGCTGCCGCCGCCGCTGGACGAGGCGGCGGCTACGGTCCTCGACGAGATCCGCAGCCGGGTCGGCTACCTCAACGAGGTGGGCCTCGGTTACCTGACCCTGGACCGGCAGTCGCGCACCCTCTCCGGCGGCGAGGTGCAGCGGATCAACCTGACCACGGCGCTGGGCACTTCGCTGGTCAACACGCTCTTCGTCCTCGACGAGCCGTCCATCGGCCTGCATCCCCGGGATGTGGAGCGGCTGGTGGGGATCCTGCAGCGCCTGCGCGATGCGGGCAACTCGCTGCTGGTCGTCGAGCACGACCCGCAGGTGATGGCGGCCGCCGACCGGATCATCGATATGGGCCCGGGGCCCGGCGAGCGGGGCGGTCAGGTGGTCTTCAACGGTGCCCCGGCGGAGCTCTATGCGGCGGATTCGGCCACGGCGGACTACCTGACCGGCCGCCGGCGGGTCGCTCGGGGGCGGGATGGTGATGCGGCCGGTTGGGGGGGCGAAGAGGACATGCGCGGAGCGCGCCGCGCCGACGGATCAGCCCCGGAGGGCGCCCGCATGGATGCGGGCGCCGGCCGTGCGCGCAGGGACGCGCGCTCGGCCGGGCCCGGCGGCGCGGCGGAGAAGCGTAGCGCGTCCTCGCCGTCCCCCCGCCCGGCCGCAGCTGCAGACGGCCCCGCGCTGACCATTCGCGGCGCCCGTGCCCATAACCTGCAGGGGATCGACGTGGCCATCCCGCTGGGCGGTCTGGTCTGCCTGACCGGGGTCTCCGGCTCGGGCAAGTCGACCCTGGCCCAGGACGTCCTCTACCGGGGGCTGTTGCGCCAGCAGGGCGAGGCCGTCGAGGCGCCGGGCGAGCACGATGCCATCGATGGGGCCGAGGCGATCACCGAGGTCTCCCTGGTGGACCAGTCGCCCATCGGCAAGAGCGCGCGCTCCTGCCCGGTGAGTTACACCGGCGCCCTCGACCCGATCCGCAAACGCTTCGCCGCGGCGCCCCTGGCCCAGGAGCGGGGCTACACCGCCGGCGCCTTCAGCTTCAACGCCGGCAACGGGCGTTGCCCCACCTGCAAGGGCTCCGGCTTCGAGCACGTGGAGATGCAGTTCCTCTCCGACGTCTACCTGGCCTGTCCCGACTGCGACGGTCGGCGTTTTCGCGCCGAGGTGCTGGAGGTCCAGGTGGAGGGGACTGAGGGGCGACGTGCCTCCATCCACGACGTATTGCAGATGACCGCCGACGAGGCGGTGGCGTTCTTTGCCGACAGCCGCGAGGTGGTGCGCCGCCTGGAGCCGTTGCGCGCCGTGGGCCTGGGCTACCTGCGCCTGGGCCAGCCGGTGCCCACCCTCTCCGGCGGCGAGGCGCAGCGCCTCAAGCTCGCCGGGCACCTGGCCGAGCGCGGCAAGGGGCGGGGTAAGGGGGCCGAGCCGGGCACCGGCACCTTGCTGATCTTCGACGAGCCCACCACCGGGCTGCACTTCAGCGACTGCCAGGTCCTCCTCGACGCCTTCCAGCGGTTGGTGGACGCTGGCTACAGCCTGTTGGTCATCGAGCACAACCTGGATCTGATCGCCAACGCCGACTGGATCCTCGACCTCGGCCCGGAGGGCGGTGAGGGCGGCGGCCGGCTGCTGGCCAGTGGTACGCCGGTGCAGCTGGCGGCCTCCGCCACGGCGACCGGGCGTGCCCTGGCCGACTACGGCACCGGTCTGGAGGAGGACGCGGGGCCCCTGGCGCCCCCGGCCGTGGCCGAGGCGGCAGCGCCGTATGCCGTGGACGCTCCGGCCGCGATCGAGGTGCACCAGGCCCGCGAGCACAACCTGCGCAACATCGACGTGGCCATCCCCCGGGATCGATTGACCGTGGTCACCGGGGTGTCCGGCTCCGGGAAGTCGACCCTGGCCTTCGATATCCTCTTCGCCGAGGGCCAGCGCCGTTACCTGGAGTCGCTCAACGCCTACGCCCGACAGCTGGTGCAGCCGGCCTCGCGTCCGGACGTCGGCGCGGTGACCGGCATCCCGCCGGCGGTGGCCATCGAGCAGCGCACCAGCCGAGGCGGATACCGCTCCACGGTGGCGACACTCACCGAGATCTACCACTACCTGCGCCTGCTCTACCTGCGTCTCGGCGTGCAGTACTGCCCGGAGTGCCAGGTCGCCATCGAGGCGCAGACGCCGGAGGGCATCGCCGCGCGGTTGCTGCGCGAACACCGTGGGCAGCGGATGGCCTTCTACGCCCCCCTGGTGGTCGCGCGCAAGGGGATCTACAAGGAATTGGCGGCCTGGGCGGCCGGCCGCGGATACGAGCAGTTGCGTGTGGACGGTGAACTCCAGCCCACGGCGCAGTGGCCGCGGCTGGACCGCTACCGGGAGCACGACATCGATCTGCCCCTGGGCAGCATCGAGATCCGGGCCGATGCCGAGGCGGATCTGCGCGAGCGCCTCAAGGAGGCCCTGGATCACGGCAACGGGACCGTGCGCATCGCCCCGTTGGACGGCAGCGGCGCCGACGCCGAGCGGGTCTGGTCCACGCGCCGGGCCTGCCCGGCCTGCGGGCAGGGCTTCGCCGAGCCGGATCCGCGGCTGTTCTCGTTCAACGCCCGCCACGGCTGGTGCAGCGGCTGCCACGGCACCGGGCTGCTGGTCCGCGACCCGGACGAGGCCGAAGAGGCGGAGCTGGAGGCAGCCCGGGTCTGTCCGGCCTGCCAGGGCGGGCGGCTGAACCCCGTGGCCCGGGCCGTGCGCTTCCACGGCCGGAGCATCACCGAGGTGACCGCCGACTCCGTGGCCGAGCTCCGGCCCTGGCTCGAGGCGCTGACCCTCGACGAGCGCGAGACCGCCATCGGCGCAGACGTCATCGCCGAGATCGGCGCGCGGCTGGCCTTCCTGGAGCGGGTCGGGCTCGGCTACCTGTCGCTGGATCGCGCCGCGCCGACCCTCTCCGGCGGCGAGGCGCAGCGCATCCGCCTGGCGGCGAGCCTGGGTGCCGGCCTGCAGGGCGTCTGTTACGTGCTCGATGAGCCGACCATCGGCCTCCACGCCCGCGACAACGCCATGCTCCTCGGCGCTCTGCGCGAGCTGGCCGAGGCCGGCAACACCGTGGTGGTGGTCGAGCACGACGAGGAGACCATTCGCGCCGCCGGGCACCTGATCGACCTCGGCCCCGGTGCCGGCCGCCACGGCGGGCGTGTGGTCGCCGAGGGGGACCTGGCAGCCCTGACCGGCAACACCGAGTCGCTGACCGGCCGGGTCCTCGCCGAACCGCCGCGCCATCCCACGCGGGAGCGCCGCAGCCAGGAGGTGGCGGGGCAGCTTACGGTCACCGGCGCCCACCGCCACAACCTGCAGCGGGTGGATGTGGCGCTGCCGCTTGGTCGCCTGATCGGGGTCACCGGCGTCTCGGGCTCCGGCAAATCGAGCCTGGTCCGCGAGGTGATCGAGCCCAGCGTCCGTGCCCGGCTCGCCCGTAAGCGCGGCGCGGCCCTACCGGAGCCCACCGGGTGTCAGGCGCTGGCCGGCACCGAGCACCTGCGGCGGGTCCTGGAGGTGGATCAGACCCCCATCGGCCGTACCCCCCGCTCCTGCCCGGCGACCTACGTGGGGATCTGGGATCCCATCCGCCGGCTCTTTGCCGGCACGGAAGAGGCACGGCTGCGCGGCTGGAACGCGGCGCGCTTCTCTTTCAACACCAAGGGGGGGCGCTGTGAGGCGTGCAGTGGTCAGGGCGTAAAGACCGTGGAGATGAGCTTCCTGCCCGACGTGAAGGTCCCCTGCGAGGCGTGCGGCGGTACCCGGTTCGACGAGGAGACGCGCCAGGTCCGCTACGCCGGCCACAGCATCGACCAGGTGCTGGCGCTGAGCATCGAGGAGGCAGCGGGGTTCTTCAGCGCCCATCCGCGCATCCACCACGTCCTGCGTCTGCTCTGCGATGTGGGCCTGGGTTACCTGAGCCTGGGGCAGCCGAGCCCGACGCTCTCCGGCGGCGAGGCGCAGCGCCTGAAGCTGGTCACCGAGCTGGCCAAGGCCCGCCCGGTGGATGGCGGCCCGGCGCGGGGCAAGCAGGCGGCGCCGACGCTCTACCTGCTCGACGAGCCCACCGTGGGCCTGCACATCGCCGATGTGCAGCGGCTCACGGATGTCTTCCACGCCCTGGTTGATGCCGGCCACACGGTGGTGGTCATCGAGCACAACCTGGATGTGATCGCCGAGGCGGACCACGTCATCGACCTGGGCCCGGAGGGTGGGGACGCCGGCGGTCGTATCGTCGGGGCGGGCACGCCGGAGGCGGTGGCGGCAATGGAGACGCCCACCGGACAGGCCCTGCGGGCCTTCCTCGCCGAGCGGGGGGCGGGTACCGCCTAAGCGGTGCTTTCCCGGCGCTGCCGGGCCCGGCCGCAGGCGGCCGGCCCGGCAAGCCTCGGAGGGTTCAGGAACGCGCCTTGCGGAAGGCCTCGGCCAGCGCGGTGTTGGCGGCTGGCTCGGGCTTCTCGGTCTTGCGGCCCTTCTTCGCGCCACGCCCGGCGCCCTGGCCGGCGCCCTTGCTCTTGCCGCCCGAGGTGCCCTTGCCGCCGCCGGTGCCTTTGCTTGCGGCGCCCTTACGCCCGCCGTCGGCCCGCTCGGCGTTGGGGTCGTCGTCGAGGCGCATGGACAGGCCGATGCGCTGGCGCTCCAGGTCCACCTCCATGACCTTCACCTGAACGACGTCGCCGGTGCGGACCTTGTCGCGCGGGTCGCGGACGAACTCGTGGGCGAGGGCGGAGATGTGCACCAGCCCGTCCTGGTGGACGCCGATGTCGACGAAGGCGCCGAAGTTGGCGACGTTGGTCACCGTGCCCTCGAGCACCATCCCCGGCTCCAGGTCGTCGATCTTCTCCACCCCCTCGCGGAACGCCGCGGTGCGGAACTCCGGGCGCGGGTCGCGGCCCGGCTTGGCCAGCTCGCCGAGGATGTCGCGGACCGTCGGCTCGCCGAAGCGCTCATCGGTGTACGCCTTCGCATCCAGGGTGGCGAGAAAACCCTCATCGCCGATCAGCTCGCCCACGCTGCGGCCCGTCTCCGCGCAGATCCGCTCCACCACCGGGTAGGCCTCGGGGTGGACGGCGGAGGCGTCCAGCGGGTTGTCCCCCTGGGGGATGCGCAGGAAGCCGGCGGCCTGCTCGAAAGCCTTCGGACCGAGCCGGGGCACCTCCTGCAGGTCCTTGCGGGTGCGGAAGCGGCCGTTGTCGAAGCGGTGCTGGACGATCTTCTCGGCCAGGCCCGGACCCAGGCCGGAGACTCGGGCGAGCAGGGGGATGGAGGCGGTATTGGCGTCCACGCCGACGGCGTTGACGCAGTCCTCGACCACCGCATCGAGCTTGCGCCCGAGGTGGCTCTGGTTGACGTCGTGCTGGTACTGGCCGACGCCGATGGACTTGGGCTCGATCTTCACCAGCTCGGCCAGGGGGTCCTGCAGGCGCCGGGCGATGGAGACCGCGCCGCGCAGCGAGACGTCCAGATCCGGCAGTTCCCGCGAGGCGTTCTCCGAGGCGGAGTAGACCGAGGCGCCGGCCTCGGAGACCACCACCTTGTGCAGGCCCAGCTCCGGGTGGCGCTTGATCAGCTCGCCGACCAGGGCGTCGGTCTCGCGGGAGGCGGTGCCGTTGCCGATGGCCACCAGCCCCACCTGGTGCTTGCGGGCGAGTTCGGCCAGGGTCTTCAGCGAGCCCTCGGGGTCCTTGTTGCGGCTGGTGAAGGGGTGGATGGTGGCGGTTTCGACCACGGCGCCGGTGGCGTCGATGACCGCTACCTTGACCCCGGTGCGCAGTCCCGGGTCGAGGCCGATGGTCGGGCGCGGGCCCGCCGGTGCGGCCAGCAGCAGGTCCTCCAAGTTGGCGCCGAAGACGCGGATCGCCTCCTCCTCGGACTGCTCGCGCAGCTGGCGCTTGAGCGCCAGGTCCAGGTGGGTGGAGAGCTTCGCCCGCCAGGCCAGGCGCACGGTGCGCGCCAGCCAGGCGTCGGCCGGCCGACCCCGGTCGGCGATGCCGAAACGCCGGGCGATGGCGGCCTCGCCGACGCTCGGCTCGTCGCTCTCGCCCCGCGCCTCGGCGTCGGACCAGGCGATCTCCAGCCGCAGGATCTCCTCACTCTGCCCGCGCAGCATGGCCAGGGCGCGGTGGGAGGGGATCTTGCGCAGCGGTTCGGCGTGCTCGAAGTAGTCCCGGAAGCGGGCGCCGTCCTTCTCCTTGCCCGCGGCCACGCGGCTGACCAGGTAGCCCTTGCGCCAGCCGTAGTCGCGCAGCTCCTCGAGCAGATCGGCGTCCTCGGCGAAGCGCTCCATGAGGATCTGCCGGGCGCCGTCGAGGGCAGCGTCGACATCGGCCACGGCCGGGGTCTCCTGCTCCTCCTCGGCGGGGCCGGTGACGTAGGGGGCCGCCGCCTCCTCGGGGACGAGGGACGGATCGGCCAGAAGGCTGTCGGCTAGCGGCTCCAGCCCGGCCTCGCGGGCGATCTGCGCCTTGGTGCGGCGCTTCTTCTGGTAGGGGCGGTAGAGGTCCTCGACGCGGGTCTTCGTCTCGGCGGCGCGGATCGCCTCGGCCAGCTCGTCGGTGAGCTTGCCCTGCTCGTCGATGGCCTTGAGCACCGTCTCCTTGCGCTCGTCGAGCTCCCGCAGGTAGGTCAGCCGCTCCTCGAGCGAACGCAGCTGGCTGTCGTCGAGGCCGCCGGTGACCTCTTTGCGGTAGCGGGCAATGAAGGGGACGGTGGCGCCCCCGTCGAGCAGCTCGATGGCGGCCTCGACTTGCCGGTTGCCCACGCCCAGCTCCTGGGCGATGCGCTGCGGGATCGACTCACTGACCATCTCTCGTGAAACCTCGGTGCCGTGGAAAAGGCGCCATGATAACCGAGCCGCCGCCGGCTGCCAGCGACGCGCGCCGCTGTGCCCCGGCCGATTGACAGCCGTTGGCGTGCTGGCACGATAAGGGGCGCGCGACGCGTTCAGGGAGGAGCGCGCATGCACCAGGAGGTGAGCCGGCAGGAGCGGTGCGTCCGCTTCTGCCTGACCACGCACGGCAACCACCCGTGGCTGGCCCGGCCCGAGGCCGTACAGCGGCTGCGCACCGCCTTCCGCCAGGTGGCCCGGCGCCGTCCGCTGACCTGGGACGCCGCCGTCGTCCTGCCCGACGCCGTCCACGGCCTGTGGCGCCTGCCCCGGGATGACCCGGACCCGCGGCCCCGCTGGCAGGCGGCCAAGGCCCACTGCACCCGCCACCTGCGCAACTGGCCGGGGCTGCCCCGCGGGCGGCTTTGGCAGCCCGGTGTGCACTGGTGGGAGGTGGAGCCGGACCGGTGGCGCGAGGCCCTCGACGAGATCCACTGGGAGCCGGTGCGCCGCGGGCTGGCCGGCCGCCCCGAGGGGTGGCGCTATAGCTCCTTTCGCCGCTGCCAGGCCGCCGGGCTTTACCCGGTCGGTTGGTCGGGGCCGTCGGGGGCGGTGTGACTGGGCTCCTCGCCGGCGAGGTTCTGCATCACCCCGCGCAGGTAGCGCGGATTGACCAGCTTGATGCCGATCCGCTCGGCGAACTTGCGCATCCCCTCGTCGGCGGAGACCAGGGTGGCGTCCAGCTCGTAGGCGAGCAGCACCACGTCGATGTCCTCCCGCGAGTCGAGGATCCCGCGGCGCATAGCCTCGCGGTAGCGCTCGCGCAGCTGGGTGATCAGCTCCGGCGGCAGCGATTCCGCTTGGCCGGCCTGCCGGGCGTGCTCCTCGGCGATGCGCAGGCCCCGCTGGATGCGCGTGCGCACCTCCTCGATGAACTCGTAGAGCACTTCCGAGGGGATGGTCATCGAGAAACGCCGGGGCGAGCGGATGTGCACCTCGGTCTCGAACTCGGCGCCGATCATGTCCATCGAGCGCAGGTTGCACAGCTCCTGATAGACCGGCCCCGGCATGTAGAACTCGGCGTCGGCGCGCCGGGCGAGCCCGAGGAAGACCGAGATGGCCTGCATCGGCTCCTCATCGAAGCGCAGGTAGACGTCGGGGTTAGTGAAGACGCTGGTATCGAGCACGAATCGGCGCATGGTTCCGGGCCCGTCGTGGCGAGGTTTCACCCGGCACGTTACAACCTGCGCGGCGTCCTGGCCATCGGCCCCGGGCTGCGTGATCCGCCGCCTGACCGCCGGCGGCACGGACTGATCCGTTCAAACGCACTTTTTCCGGACTCACAGGGAGGTGAGCCATGCAATCGCGTATCCAGCGGCGCCGGCTCTGCGCCGCCTTCACCCTCATCGAGCTGATGATCGTGGTGGCGATCATCGCCATGCTGGCCGCCATCGCGGTCCCGCAGTACCAGAACTACATCGCCCGCACCCAGTTCGCCGAGGCCCTGACCCTCTTCTCCGGTGTGCGTACGGCGGTGGACTCCGAGGTCCATCTGCGGGGCCCCGACGGGCTGGACGCCGGACGCATCGAGGAGCTGGTGGGGGCCGATGGTGGCGACTACGTCGATGCCATCGACGTCTCCGCCGGCGGGGACACGGTGGATGTGTCCATGCAGTTCGCCGACGAGGGGGTCAACACCGAGCTGGCCGGCGAGTCGGTGACCTTCACTGGCCAGGAGGACGATGAGGGCGCCTGGGGGTGGGATTGCGATCCAGGCGGCCTGGCGGAGATCGCCACCGGCCTGTGTGCCGAGTGAGGGCCGCCCGAGCCGGCCCGGCCTTCGCCGGCCGGGCCGGGGGATCAGGCCGCCCCGGCCTGCCCGTCGCGCTACCCCCGCCGGTCGCGGCCGGAACCGGCCGACGGGTGGTCATCCCGTCCCAGCCGACGGTGCTCCGGCGAGCAGTAGTAGGCGCCGTCGCGGGGATAGGCGGTCGAGCGCGGCAGGAAGACGCCGCATCGGGCGCAGCGCACCATCTCCTCGGTGCGCCCGCCGTCGCCGCCGCCCTGGTTGCGCTGTCCCTCGCCATCATCGCGCAGGCGTTTCTGAAGCAGGCTGCGCGCACCGATCCAGGCGAGGATGAGCAGGATGACAAGAAGGATCTGGCCTAGCATGCACGTGCTTTTCCGTGATTACCTTGAGCCCTCGGGCGCAGAGGCCCGGGCGCGCGGCCAACCAAGTTGGCACGGCCGGACGGTTTTGAAAAGCGCGGGTCGCTGAACCACTATAATCGACCGCCCGGCGACCGCGACCCCATGGGAGGAGCTGTTCAATGAATCTGCACGAGTTCCAGGCCAAGCACCTCTTCACCGAGGCGGGGATCGCCATCCCCCGCGGGTATGTGGCGCGCTCCAGCGCCGAGGCCCGCGCCGCCGCCGAGCGCCTCGGTGGCTCGGCCTGGGTGGTCAAGGCCCAGGTCCACGCCGGCGGACGGGGCAAGGCCGGAGGGGTCCGGGTGCTCCGGAAGACCGACGAGATCGAGCGCTACGCGGACTCACTGCTCGGCGAGCGCCTGGTGACCCACCAGACCGACGATCGCGGTCAGCCGATCCACGCCCTGCTGGTCGAGGAGGGGCTGGAGATCGCCCGTGAGCTCTACCTCGGCGCCCTGATCGATCGGTCCAGCCAGCGCGTGGTCTTCATGGCCTCGGCCGCCGGCGGCATGGACATCGAGGAGGTGGCGGCCAGCGAGCCCGAGCGCATCCACACCGTGCGGGTCCACCCGGCCGCCGGGCTGCAGCCGTACCAGTGCCGGCAGCTGGGTTTCGCCCTCGGCCTGGACAAGGCGCAGGTGGGGGAGCTGACGCGGATGATGCAGGGGGTCTACCGTCTGTTCCTGGAGCGGGACCTGTCGCTGGTCGAGATCAACCCGCTGATCGTCACCGGCGAGGGGCGGCTGCTAGCCCTGGATGCCAAGGTGACCGTCGACGACAATGCCGTGGAGATCGGCCGGCAGTCGCAGATTCAGGACATGCGCGATCTGACCCAAGAGGACGAGACCGAGGTCCGGGCCGCCGAGCACAGCCTCAACTACATCACCCTGGACGGCAACATCGGCTGCATGGTTAACGGCGCGGGCCTGGCCATGGCCACCATGGACGTGATCAAGCTCCACGGCGGCTCGCCGGCCAACTTCCTCGACGTCGGCGGTGGCACCAACGCCGATCGGGTGGCCGAGGCCTTCAAGATCATCCTCTCCAGCCCCTCGGTGGAGGGGATCCTGGTGAACATCTTCGGCGGGATCGTGCGTTGCGACATGATCGCCGAGGGCATCGTGGCCGCCGTCCACGACGTCGGGGTCGACGTCCCAGTGGTCGTCCGGCTCGAGGGCACCAACGTCGAGCAGGGCAAGCAGATCCTCGCCGACAGCGGGCTCGACCTCATCCCCGCCGACGACCTGGCAGACGCCGCCACCAAGATCGTCGACATCGCCGGTGACGCGGCCTGATCCCCAGGTCAAGAGAGGAGCAGAACATGAGCATTCTCGTCGATCAGAGCACCCGGGTGCTCGTCCAGGGGTTCACCGGCAAGCAGGGGACCTTCCACGCCGAGCAGGCCATCGCCTACGGCACCCAGGTGGTCGGCGGCGTGACCCCGGGGCGCGGCGGCGGCACACACCTGGACCGCCCGCTGTTCGATACGGTCCGCGAGGCGGTGGCCGAGACCGGCGCCGACGCCTCGGTCATCTACGTCCCGGCGCCCTTCGCCGCCGATGCCATCCTTGAGGCCGCCGACGCCGGCATCCGGGTGATCGCCTGCATCACCGAGGGCATCCCGGTGCTCGACATGCTGCACGTCAAGGAGGCCCTGCGGGGCGAGGACGTGGCCCTGATCGGGCCCAACTGTCCCGGGATCATCACCCCGGACCAGTGCAAGATCGGCATCATGCCCGGGCACATCCACCTGCCCGGGCGAATCGGCATCGTCTCCCGCTCCGGGACCCTGACCTACGAGGCGGTCAAGCAGACCTCGGACACCGGGCAGGGGCAGTCGACCTGTGTCGGTATCGGCGGCGACCCGATCCAGGGGTGGTCTTTCGTCGACTGCCTGGCGCAGTTCGAGGCTGACCCGGCCACCGACGGCGTGGTCATGGTCGGCGAGATCGGCGGCAGCGCCGAGGAGGAGGCGGCGACGTTCATTCGTGACCACATGAGCAAGCCAGTGGTCGCCTACATCGCCGGGGTGACTGCGCCGCCGGGTAAGCGCATGGGTCACGCCGGGGCGATCATCTCCGGCGGCAAGGGGACGGCGAATGACAAGTTCGCGGCCCTCGAGGCCGCCGGCGTGGCCACGGTGCGCTCGCCGACGGAGATCGGCGAACGCATTCGGCAGCTGACGGCAGGCTGAGGCGCACCGTGCGTATCGTCACCGCCCAGCTGGCCTTCCCCGTCGGCGCCATCGACGCCAATGCCGCGCGCATCATCGACGCCATCAGCCGGGCGCGGGATGAGTTCGGCGCCGATCTGGTGGTCTTCCCCGAGCTGGCGGTGACCGGCTACCCGCCCGACGACCTGCTGCTGCGCAGCGACTTCCATGCCGCCGTCGAGCGGGCGCTCGGCCGGATCGCTGCGGCGTGCACCGGGATCACCGCGGTGGTGGGGACGCCGCTCCACCGCCACGGTGTGGTGCGCAACGCCGCCGTGGTCCTCGCCGACGGCGCCGAGGCCGAAGTGGCCTACAAACGCTGCCTGCCGAGCTACAGCGTCTTCGACGACAACCGCCACTTCCGCGCCGGAAACGCCCCTTGCCTGGTCGAGGTCGCCGGCCGGCGCATCGGGGTCACCATCTGTGAGGACATCTGGGCGGCCACACCGGCCGCCGAGGCCGCCGGCGCCGGCGCCGAGCTGCTGATCAGCATCAACGCCTCGCCGTTCCACGACGGCAAGCAGGCCGAGCGCGAGGAGGTGGCGGCCTGCCGCGTGGCGGAGACCGGGATCCCGCTGCTCTACGCCAACCTGGTCGGTGGCCACGACGAGGTCGTCTACGATGGCAGCTCCTTCGCACTGGACGATACCGGTGCGGTCACTGCCCGGGCGCCGGCGTTTGCCGACGGGCTCCACCCCCTCGACTGGCAGGGCGGGGCGCTGCGCGGCGAATGCGCCGAGCGCACCACCGGGCCGCCGGCGATCTACCAGGCGCTGGTCCGGGCCACCGCCGACTATGTCCGTGGCAACGGCTTCTCCGGCGTGGTGCTCGGGCTCTCCGGCGGGATCGACTCGGCCCTGGTGGCTGCGGTGGCCGCCGACGCCTTGGGCGGGGAGCAGGTGCTGGCGGTGATGATGCCCACCCGCTACACCGCCGAGCGCAGCCTGGAAGACGCTCGCGCGGCAGCGCAGACGCTCGGACTGGACTACCGGAGCATCCCCATCGAGTCGCTCTTCGCCGAATACGAGCAGGCCCTGGCGCCGGCCTTCGCCGGGCGCCCGGCGGACGCCACCGAGGAGAACATCCAGGCGCGGATCCGCGGCAACTGCCTGATGGCGCTGTCCAACAAGCTCGGGCTCATGCTGCTGGCAGCCGGTAACAAGAGTGAGCTGGCCGTGGGGTATGCGACCCTGTACGGCGACATGTGCGGCGGTTTTGCCCCGCTCAAGGACGTCTACAAGACCGATGTCTACCGCCTGGCCGCCTACCGCAACAGCCTCGGGCCCGCCGTGCCGCAGGCCATCATCGAGCGCGAGCCCACCGCCGAGCTGCGCGCCGATCAGCGTGACAGTGACAGCCTGCCGCCGTATCCGGTCCTCGATGCCGTGTTGCGCCAGTACCTGGAGGCCGACGCCGCCGAGCACGAGATCCGTGTCGATGGGCTGGACGAGGCGGAACTCTGCCGGGTCATCCGGCTGCTCTACCGCAACGAGTACAAGCGCCGCCAGGCGGCCCCCGGGGTGAAGGTGACCCGGCGCGCCTTCGGGCGTGACCGGCGTTACCCGATTACCTCGGGCTGGTCCGGTTGTCAGGGCTGTGGGGACTGGCCCACGCTATCCTGATAACTGAGTCCTGAATCTGGAAAATCAAACCGAACCGTGCCCCACCCCAAGGAGCTGCTCCCATGAAGAAAGTCGAGGCGATCATCAAACCCTTCAAGCTCGACGACGTCCGGGAGGCCCTCTCGGACATCGGGATCACGGGCATGACCGTCACCGAGGTCAAGGGGTTCGGCCGTCAGAAGGGGCACACCGAGCTGTATCGGGGCGCCGAGTACGTGGTCGACTTCCTGCCCAAGATGCGTCTCGAGGTCGTCGTGGCGGATGCCGATGTCGACCGCTGCGTCGAGGCTATTACCCAGGCGGCCCAGACCGGCAAGATCGGTGATGGCAAGATCTTCGTCACCAACGTCGAGCGGGTCATCCGCATCCGCACCGGCGAAGAGGACGAGAACGCCATCTAGTTCCCCGGGCGGGGGCCGCTGTGCGGCCTACCGCCCGCCGAACTCCGGGGCGGGAACCTCGTGGCGCTCGCGCCGTTCCCGCTCCACGTCCTCGTCCAGGGGGTCGAGGCCAAGGTTGCGGTAGGCCTCGGCGAGCATCCCCATGGCCTCGCCCACGGCCGGCGTGCCGGGGTAGCGGGCGATGATCGTCCGCGCCCGGTTGGCGGTGGCGATGTAGGCGCCCCGCTCCAGGTAGAACCGCCCGACGTGGAGTTCATGCTCGGCCAGCGCCGTGCGGATCTGCTCCATGCGCTCGGTGGCGTCGTCGATATACTCGCTGTCCGGGTACTGCTCGGTCAGGTCGCGGAAGTCGGCGAAGGCGCGGCGCTTGGGCTCGGGATCGCGCAAGTTCGGGTCGACATTGAACAGATCGCCGAGGCCGCCGGGCCCCTGGGCCTGCCGTGCCACGCCGCTCATGTAAAGTGCATAGGCGACGTGCTCATTGCGCGGATGCATGCGCTGGAAGCGTTCCGCGGCGGCGATGGCCGACTCGTGCTGGCCAGCCAGGTAGTGGGCGTAGATGATCATCAGCTGGGACTGAACCGCGTGATCGCCGAAGGGGTAGCGCGCCACCAGGTTCTCGAAGCGCTCCACGGCCTGTGAGTAGTTCCCGGAACTCAGGCTGCTGCGGGCGTCGGCGTAGAGTTCCTCGACGCTGCGCTCGGCGGCCCCGTCGGGGTCGGTGCCGGCACAGCCGGCCAGAAAGAGTGCCACCAGGGCGATCGTGGCCCAGCGCTGGATGCGGTGCATGATTTCCGTGACTCCGCGGCCTGATGCAGGCCCGTCATTGTAGCGATAGCAAAGGCTCGTACTATACGTATGGAACGACCTCGTCACCAAGCCGACGTCCCCGAGGAACTGGCCGGGCAGCGTCTGGATCGGGCCCTGGCGGCCCTGTTTCCCGATTATTCACGCAGCCGCCTGCAGCAGTGGGTGAAGGCCGGCTGGATCACCGTCGACGGCGCCGTGCGCCGTCCCCGCGATCCGGTTTACGCCGGCGAGCGAATCCACGTCGATGCCGAGCCCGAGCCGGAGACCCCGCTGGCCCCGGAGCCCATCCCGCTGCGGCTGCTCTACGAGGACGGGGATCTGCTGGTCGTGGACAAGCCGGCGGGGCTGGTGGTTCATCCGGGGGCCGGCAATCCGGGCGGCACCCTGGTCAACGCGCTGCTCCACCACGATCCGGGGCTCGAAGCCCTGCCACGGGCCGGCATCGTGCACCGGCTGGACAAGGAGACCTCGGGGCTGCTCGTGGTGGCGCGGACCTACGCCGCCCACCATGCCCTGGTCGCGCAGCTGCAGGCGCGCACGGTGGGGCGCGGCTACCAGGCCGTGGTGGTCGGCCGCCCCACCGCCGGCGGGCGGGTGGACGCCCCCATCGCCCGCCACCCCCGGGACCGCAAACGCATGGCCGTGGTGGCCACCGGTCGCCCGGCGGTGACCCATTACCGGGTCGCGGAGCGCTTCAGCGCCCACACCCTGCTCGACGTGGAACTGGAGACCGGCCGCACCCACCAGATCCGCGTGCACCTGGCGCACGTCCGGCTGCCGCTGGTGGGTGATCCCGTCTACGGCCGTCGGCCGGTTTACCCGCGGGGCGCGAGCGACACCCTGCGCGC
The DNA here is from genome assembly GCF_022228055.1 of Halorhodospira sp. 9621. Lineage (NCBI taxonomy): Bacteria > Pseudomonadati > Pseudomonadota > Gammaproteobacteria > Chromatiales > Ectothiorhodospiraceae > Halorhodospira > Halorhodospira sp. 9621. The sequence goes on along the minus strand of NZ_JAJNRD010000004.1, from coordinate 31,666 downwards.
CGTCCTCGACGGCTTCCGCCGCCAGGCCCTGCACGCCCGCCATCTGCGCCTCGAGCACCCGCGCACCGGCGAGACCATGCACTGGGAGGCGCCGCCGCCGGAGGACTGGCACCACCTGCTGGAGGCCCTGCGCCATGGATGAGGTGGACGGTGGCCTGTTCTTCACGCCCCGGTGGCCGGCGCCGGAGGGTGTGCGGGCCCTGAGCACGCTGCGCTGCGGCGGCTGCAGCGCCGCGCCGCGCGACAGCCTCAATCTGGCCGAGCATACCGGGGATGACCCGTCCGCCGTGGCCGCCAATCGGCATCTGCTGCGCACCCGCGCCGGTCTGCCCGCCGAGCCCGTGTGGCTGGAGCAGGTCCACGGCACCGAGGTGGTCGCCGCGCACCGGGTCGCCCCCGGCGCACGTGCCGACGCGGCCTGGACCGATCGCGCCGGCGTGGTTTGCGCCGTGCTCACCGCCGACTGCCTGCCGGTGCTCCTCGCCGCCGGGGACGGGCGGGCGGTGGCCGCCGCCCACGCCGGCTGGCGGGGCCTCGCCGCGGGCATCCTCGAGGCCGTGGTGGCGGCGCTGCCGGTGCCGGCCGGCGAACTCCACGCCTGGCTGGGGCCGGCCATCGGGCCCGACGCCTTCGAGGTAGGGCCGGAGGTGGCCGAGGCGCTGCGCGCACGGGATCCCGCTGCGGCCGAGGGGCTCACCCCCGCGGCCGGTGATCGCTGGTACGCTGACCTCTACAGCCTGGCTCGGAGTCGCCTGCGGCAGGCCGGGGTGACATCGGTCCACGGTGGCGGCTGGTGCACGCACACGGATCGGGCGCGTTTTTTCTCCCATCGCCGGGACGGATCCACCGGCCGGATGGCAAGCCTGATCTACCGAGAGGAGCCGTGAGCATGTCCGAGGAGCAGTACGCCGCCGGCCGCATCCTGGTGGTGGAGGACAGTCGCTCCGTGGCCGGCTGGTTGGCCGGGCGCATCGAGGACGCCCTGGGGCTGAAGGCGCTGGTCGCCGGCAGCCGCGCCGCCGCGCGGCAGCTGCTGGAGCATGACGGTGAACGGATCGTCGCCGCCGTGCTCGATCTCGACCTGCCGGATGCTCCGCGCGGCGAGGTGGTCGGGGACCTGGTGGAGCGCGACATCCCCTCCGTGGTTCTGACCGCCACCATCGAGGACGACCTGCGCGATCAGCTGGTGGGGGCCGGGGTGTGCGACTACATCCTCAAGGATGCCCCGGACGCGGTGGACTCGGTGCTGCGTACCCTGCAGCGCATCCACCGCAACCGGTCCATCGGCGTGCTGGTGGTCGACGACTCCCGCTCGGCCCGCGAGTACCTGGTGCACCTGCTCAGCCGCTGGGGGTTCCGCTGCTACCAGTCCGGCAATGGCCAAGAGGCGCTGGAACGGATCACCTCGGATGAGGACGCCACCATCCGCCTGGTGCTCTGCGACCAGAACATGCCGGGCATGGACGGCATCACCCTGATCCGCGAGCTGCGCCGCCGGCACGCGGCCCCGCGGCTGGGGATCATCGGTGTCTCCAGTCACGGCTCGGGGCTGCTCTCCGCGCGGCTGCTCAAGGCCGGGGCCGACGACTTCCTGACCCGCCCCTTCCTGGAGGAGGAGCTCAGCGTCCGCGTCAACCAGAACGTGGACCTGATGGAGCTGCTGCGCGAGGCCCGCGAAGGGGCCCGGCGCGACCCGCTGACCGGGTTGCACAATCGGCTCTACCTCGACGAGATCGCCGATCAGCTCGGCGAGACAGCGCGGCGGACGCGGCAGCCGCTGGCGGCGCTGGTGGTCGATCTGGATCACTTCAAGGCGATCAACGACCGCCTCGGCCACTTCGGCGGCGATACGGTGCTCCAGCGGGTGGCTGCGCAGCTGCGCGAGACCGTCCGCCGCGCCGACGTGCTCATCCGCTCCGGCGGCGAGGAGTTCTTCATTGTCACCGTGGGGATCGATGGTCCCGGTGCCTGGACCCTGGCCGAGCGTATCCGCAATGGCATCGAGACCCTGGAGCTGGTCTACGAGGGCGAGACCGTGGCCCTCAGCGCCAGCGTCGGCGTGGCCGTGCTCGACGGCGGCTCCGTCGAGGAGGTCCTGAAATCCGCCGATCTGGCCCTCTACGAGGCCAAGCGCCAGGGCCGCAACCGTGTCGCCGGCCTGCCCGCGCCGGATTGAAAACCCGTCGCCGCTGCCCCATCTATCCTGACAAGAAACCAGCCACCGCCGCGGCGCGGTGGAGCGGATTGTCGGCCCGTGATGCGGCCAAGGGGGTAGAGACATGCGGATGGACAAGCTGACCACCAAATTCCAGATGGCCATCGCCGAGGCGCAGAGCCTGGCGGTGGGTCGCGACCACCAGTTCATCGAACCGGTCCATCTGATGCTGGCCATGCTCGATCAGGAGGGCGGCGGCGTGCGTCCGCTGCTCCAGCAGGCCGGCGTCAACCTGAACAAGCTGCGCTCGCAACTCGGCGAGGCCCTCGAGCAGATGCCGCAGGTCTCCGGCACCGGCGGCGAGGTGCACCTGTCCAACGAGCTGGGGCGGCTGCTCAATCTCACCGACAAGCTCGCACAGAAGCGCAAGGACCAGTACCTCTCCAGCGAGCTCTTCGTGCTCGCCGTGCTCGAGGATGGCAAGAGCCGGCTGGCGAAGATCCTCGAGCAGGCCGGTGCCGCGCGGGAGCCCCTTGAGCAGGCCATCGAGCAGGTGCGCGGCGGCCAGGCGGTGGATGATCCCAACGCCGAGGACCAGCGCCAGGCGCTGGAGAAGTACACCATCGACCTGACCGAGCGCGCCGAGCAGGGCAAGCTCGACCCGGTCATCGGCCGCGACGACGAGATCCGGCGCACGGTGCAGGTCCTCCAGCGCCGGACCAAGAACAACCCGGTGCTCATCGGTGAGCCGGGCACCGGCAAGACCGCCATCGTCGAGGGCTTGGCCCAGCGCATCGTCAACGCCGAGGTGCCCGAGGGGCTCAAGAACAAGCGGGTCCTATCGCTCGACCTCGGTGCACTGCTCGCCGGGGCCAAGTACCGCGGCGACTTCGAGGAGCGGCTCAAGGCGCTGCTCAAGGAGCTCGGTCAGCAGGAGGGGCAGATCATCCTGTTCATCGACGAGCTCCACACCATCGTCGGCGCCGGCAAGGCCGAAGGCGCCATGGACGCCGGCAATATGCTCAAGCCGGCGCTCGCCCGGGGCGAGCTGCACTGCATCGGTGCCACCACCCTCAACGAATACCGCGAGAACATCGAGAAGGACGCCGCCCTGGAGCGCCGCTTCCAGACGGTCCAGGTGGATGAGCCGAGCGTCGAGGACACGGTGGCCATCCTGCGCGGGCTCAAGGAGCGCTACGAGGTCCACCACGGTGTCGAGATCACGGACCCGGCCATCGTCTCGGCGGCGACGCTCTCGCACCGCTACATCACGGATCGCAACCTGCCGGACAAGGCCATCGACCTGGTCGATGAGGCGGCGTCGCGGATCCGCATGGAGATCGACTCCAAGCCGGAGTCGATGGATCGCCTCGAGCGCCGGCTGATCCAGCTCAAGATCGAGCGCGAGGCGCTGCGCAACGAGGAGGACGACGCCTCCAGAAAGCGCCTGGCGACCCTCGAGGACGAGATCAACGAGCTGGAGCAGGAGTACGGGAACCTCGAGGAGATCTGGAACTCCGAGAAGGCCGCGGTCGAGGGCACGCAGTCGATCAAGGAGGAGCTTGAGCGCGCCCGCCAGGAGGTGGAGACCGCCCGTCGCGCCGGCGACCTGCAGCGCATGTCCGAGCTGCAGTACGGCCGCATCCCCGAGCTGGAGCGCCAGCTGGACATGGCCTCGCAGGCGGACATGTACGACATGAAGCTGCTGCGCAACCGGGTCAGCGACGAGGAGGTCGCCGAGGTGGTCTCCAAGTGGACCGGCATCCCGGTCTCGAAGATGCTCGAGGGCGAGCGGGACAAGCTCCTGCGCATGGAGCAGGCCCTGCACGAGCGGGTGGTCGGCCAGGATGAGGCCATCGCCGCGGTGGCCAACGCCATCCGCCGCTCCCGGGCCGGGCTGTCGGACCCGAACCGCCCCAATGGCTCGTTCCTCTTCCTGGGCCCCACCGGCGTGGGCAAGACCGAGCTGTGCAAGGCGCTCGCCGAGTTCCTGTTCGACACGGAAGAGGCCATGCTGCGCATCGACATGTCCGAGTTCATGGAGAAGCACTCCGTGGCGCGGCTGATCGGTGCGCCGCCGGGGTACGTCGGCTACGAAGAGGGCGGTTATCTCACCGAGCACGTGCGTCGCAAGCCGTACTCGGTGATCCTCCTCGACGAGGTCGAGAAGGCCCACGGTGACGTCTTCAACGTCCTGCTGCAGGTCCTCGATGACGGTCGGTTGACCGACAGCCACGGCCGCACCGTGGATTTCCGCAACACGGTCATCGTGATGACCTCGAACCTCGGCTCGGAGATCATCCAGAGCATGGCCGGGGAGGAGGAAGAGGACTACCAGCGGATGAAGAGCTCGGTGATGGACATCGTCGGGACCCACTTCCGTCCCGAGTTCATCAACCGTATCGACGAGGTGGTGGTCTTCCGGCCGCTGTCGCGGGAGCAGATCCGCGCCATCACCAGCATCCAGGTCCGCTACCTCAGCGAGCGGCTGGCCGAGCGAGACATGGCGCTCGAACTCAGCGAAGCGGCCCTGGACCGCATCGGCGAAGCGGGCTTCGACCCGGTCTACGGCGCCCGCCCGCTCAAGCGGGTCCTGCAGCACGAGGTCGAGAACCCGCTGGCCCGGGAGATGCTCGAGGGCAACTTCGGGCAGGGCGATCGCATCCGGGTCGATGTGCAAGACGGCGCGTTCCGCTTCGAGCGCGGCGAGCCGGTGGTCGAGGGCGAGGTGGTCTGAGCCGGGCTAGCGGATGCGGCGCTCCGAGGCCGTGGCCGCCAGCAGGAGCCGGTCCAGCCAGCGCGTGGGCAGCAGGCGCTTGAGGGCGGCGAAGAGGTGGGTGGGAACGGTGACGTGGTAGCGGGCCTTCGGGCGCGGGTGCTCCAGGGCGTGGACCAGCTTGGTGGCCACCGCCTCGGCTTCGAGCGTGAAGGGCGTCGAGGCCCCGGCGCCGGCCAGGCGCTGCTCCACCGCACGATAGGTGGCAGCGTGGGCGCTGTTCTGTGGATCGATCCGGGCCTGGAAGGCGCGGTGGGCGTTGTCGCGAAAACGGCTGGCGATGGGCCCGGGCTGGATCAGGCTCACGTGGATGCCGCTGCCGCGCAGTTCTTGGCGCAGGGCGTCGGTGAGCCCCTCGAGGGCGAACTTGGAGCAGACGTAGGCGCCGCGGTAGGGCAGGGCGATGAAACCGAGTACCGAGCTGTTTTGCACGATGCGCCCGTGGCCCTGGCGGCGCATGTACGGCAGCACCCGCGTGGTCAGTTCGTGGGTGCCGAGCAGGTTGGTCTCTAGCTGCTCGCGCAGCGTCGCCCGGGAGAGATCTTCCACCGCGCCGGGCTGACCATAGGCCCCGTTATTGAACAGGGCGTCGATGCACCCGCCGGTGCGCTCGGCGACCTGCTCCACCGCGCCCTCGATGGAGGCGCTGTCGGCCAGGTCCAGCACCAGGGCGTCCTCCCAGCCGGCCTCGCGCAGGCGGGCCACGTCCTCGCTGCGGCGGGCGCTGGGGAAGACCCGCCAGCCGCGCCGGGCCATGTGCGCTGCAGCGGTCTCGCCGATGCCGCTGGAACAGCCGGTGATCAGCAGCGCGGGGCGGTGATCGGTGTGGTCGTCGTTCATGGCCCGACAGGCTAAAGCCTGCGCCCGCCGATCTCCACATCGGGTATCCTGTCGCCTCTTTGAGCACCGGTCGCGTGAGGCGGGCATGACGCCAGGGCGAATCCTGTGGATCCTTGGGGTTGCGGTGCTGCTGGTGGTGCTGGTCGGATGCGCCCATCGCCCGCAGCCATCGGACATCGACGACATTTGCGTCATCTTCGAGGAGAACCCCGAGTGGTATGATCACGCCCGGCGCTCCGAGGAGCGCTGGGGGACGCCGATCCCCATCCAGATGGCCTTCGTCCATCAGGAGTCGTCGTTCATCGCCGACGCCCGCCCGCCGCGGCGCCGGCTGCTCGGGATCATCCCCTGGCGCCGGCCGAGTTCCGCCTACGGCTACGCACAGGCGCAGGATCCGGTCTGGGGCGAATATCGGGAGGATGCCGCTCACTGGGACGCCCACCGGACCCGGATGCGCGACGCGCTGGATTTCATCGGCTGGTACAACCAGCGCACCCGGGAGCGGGTCGGGGTCGATCTGGACGACCCGAGGCGGTTGTATCTGGCCTATCACGAGGGGCACGGCGGGTACCGGCGGGGCACGTACCGCCAGAAGCCGACCCTGCAGCGCGTCGCCCGCAATGTTGAGTCCCGGGCCCGGCGCTACGAGCAGCAGCTGGCCGAGTGCGAGGACGAGCTGCAGTGCTGGCGGTGGTATCAGTTCTGGCCCTTCTGCCGCTGAGCGGGCGGGCCTTGTTTTCAGCCGTGGCAGTCCCCATTCAAAAGCCGTCACGGCTTGGGTGGTTGACCAAGAGGGAGAGGATCGATGCCGATTTACGAGTATGAGTGCTGTGGCTGCGGCCACCGTCTCGAGGCCATCCAGTCCGTATCGGACGGCCCGCTGACCGACTGTCCCGAGTGCGGCCAGGCGTCGCTCAAGCGGCTGGTCTCGGCGGCGGCGTTCCGCCTGAAAGGCGGCGGTTGGTACGAGACCGACTTCAAGTCGGGCCAACGCAAGAACGTCGCCGAGGGGGGCGGCAATGGCGCCGACAAGGGCGGGAGCGACAAGAGCAGTGACAAGAGCGGCGACAAGTCGGCGTCATCGGCGGGCACCTCCGCAGGCAGTGGCGGTGGGCAGTCGGGGGCTGCGGCGGCTGGCTCCTCCGGTTCTGCTTCCAGCTGAAACGCCGCGGCGCCGGCCTTGGACCCCGTCGGCGCTTTTTGGCACGCTGCCAGACGGGCAGCCCACCTCGGAGCAAGGCATGGCACAAGGCAGCACCTCCGCGAGCGAACGCGCCCGGCGCAGCAGCGCCGCCCGGCGCGGGGCGCAGACCGCGGCCACTGGCATTCAGGGTCTGGACTTCATCCTCGACGGCGGGCTACCCGAGGGGCAGCCGACGTTGCTGCGCGGCGGCCCGGGGGCCGGCAAGACGGCGATTGCGCTGACCTTCTTCTGCCACGGGCTGGAGCAGGGCGAGCCATCGGTGCTGGCCACCTTCGACGAGTCGCCGGAAGCCCTTACGCGCCACGCCCACGCGCTCGGCTTCCCGCTGGACGAGCACCTGGCGGCGGGGCGGGGGCGCATCCTCGACATGCGCCCCGATCGCTCCGAGCTGGTCTCCGGCGGTGAGGTCGAGCTGACGGCGCTGCTCGCGCGCATCGGCTACGCCCTGGACGCCCTCGGCGCACGGCGGCTGGTGGTGGACGCCATCGACGGCATGGACGAGAGCTTCGCCCCGGGCAACAGCCTGCGCGCGGAATTGACCCGGGTGTTCGACTGGATCCGCGAGCGCGACGCCACCACCCTGATCACCTCCGGCGAACACTCCGGCTTCAGCGAGCGCTTCGGGCTGGAGGATTACATTGCCGACTGCGTCATCCTCCTGCGCCAGGAGGTGCGCTACCGGCGCATGACCCGCCTGCTGCGCATCCTCAAGCGCCGCGGTGGCGGACACGGCACCAACGAGTTCCCCTTCCTCCTCGATCACGAAGGGGTGTTCCTGTCCCCGATCACCGGTACGCGGCTCGAGGCCCGGCCCTCCTCGGAGCGGCACACCACTGGCGTCGAGGGCCTCGACGCCATGCTCGGGGGCGGCGGCCCGTACCGCGGCTCGGCGGTGATGGTCTCGGGGCAGTCGGGCACCGGCAAGACGAGCTTCGCCGCAGCCTTCGCCGCCGCCGCGTGCCGGGCCGGCGACTCCGTGCTCTACCTCAGCTTCGAGGAGGCCACCGAGGAGCTGCTGCGCAATCAGCGCAGTGTGGGCCTGGATCTGGCGTCGTGCATCGATAGCGGCCGGCTGGTGCTGGAGCCGCTGCTGGCGGTGGAACTGGGCTGGGAGGAACACCTGCTGCGGGTGATGCGCTCAGTGCAGGGGCAGACCCCGGGCGTGGTGGTCCTCGACCCGGCCAGCGCGCTGGGCGATCCCCACGACGACCGCCAGGGCAAGGAGATGCTGCTGCGCCTGTTCTACATGCTCAAGCGCGAGGGCGTGACCGTCCTGGCTACGGAACTGCTGCCCGACTACAGTGATGGTGTCAGCAACATGGATGTCTCCTCCATTATCGACGTCTGGATCAAATTGCGCCGCGACGAGCGTGACGGCAGGTTGTGCAGGCTGCTGAATGTCGTTAAGGCGCGCGGTCTGCCGACCTCGGACCGGGTTCTGGAGTACTACCTGTCCGGAGACGGCGTGCACGTGGCCAATGGTGCCGAGACGGGGGGAGCGTCGTGAGCGAGCTGGTCCTGCGGCTCTACATCGCCGGGCGGACGCCGGCGGCGGAACGAGCCATCCGCAACCTTGAACGCATCATCCGGGAGGCCTACGGCGACGACGCCTCCTGTGACCTGGAAGTGATCGATATCCTCGAGCGCCCCCAGCTGGCCGAGGACGAGCGCATCCTGGCCACTCCGGTGGTCATCAAGAAGCTGCCGCCCCCCGTGCGCCGGGTGGTCGGTGACCTCTCCGAACGAGAAAAGGTGCTCATCGGGCTCGACCTCAAGGAGGGCTGAGCGTCCCGCCGCGTTGCGACCCGTTTGCTTGCACCCCCCGGGGGGCGTGCTTACCATTGCCCCCCTTTGGCCCGACCACCAATCCGGAAAAAACCATGCGTAGTCACTACTGCGGCGAGATCTGCGAAACCCACCTGGACACTGAAGTCACGCTCTGCGGCTGGGTGCACCGGCGGCGGGACCACGGCGGCATCATCTTCATCGATCTGCGCGATCGGGCCGGCCTGGTGCAGGTGGTGGTCGATCCCGACACCGAGGCGGCGTTCGCTGCCGCCGACCGCGCTCGCAACGAGTACGTCCTGCGCATCACCGGCCGCGTCCGGCACCGCCCGGAGGGCACCGAGAACCCGGACCTGCACTCCGGCCGGGTCGAGGTCCTGGGCCAGGCGGTGGAGGTGCTCAACACCGCCAAGACCCCGCCGTTCCAGCTCGACGAGCACGAGCAGGTGGGCGAGGACGTGCGCCTGCGCCACCGCTACGTGGATCTGCGCCGTCCCGAGATGCAGCAGCGACTGCAGCTGCGCGCCCGGGTGAGTTCGGTGATCCGTCGCCACCTGGAGGACGAGGGCTTTCTCGACATCGAGACGCCGATGCTGACGCGGGCCACCCCCGAGGGCGCGCGCGACTACTTGGTGCCCAGCCGCACCCACACCGGCCGCTTCTTCGCGCTGCCGCAGTCGCCGCAGCTGTTCAAGCAGCTGCTGATGATGGCCGGCTTCGACCGCTATTACCAGATCGTGCGCTGCTTCCGTGACGAGGACCTGCGCGCCGACCGCCAGCCGGAGTTCACCCAGCTCGACATGGAGGCCGCCTTCGTCGACGAAGAGGCCGTCATGGGGGTCACCGAGCGGATGCTGCGCCAGCTCTTCCGCCAGGTCCTCGGCGTCGAGCTGCCCGATCCCTTCCCGCGCATGCGCTATGCCGAGGCCATGGACCGCTTCGGTTCCGACAAGCCGGATCTGCGCATCCCGCTCGAACTGATCGAGGTGGCCGACCTGGTCCGCGACGTGGACTTCAAGGTCTTCTCGGCGCCGGCGCAGGATCCGCGCGGCCGCGTGGCGGCCCTGCGCGTACCCGGCGGGGGGGCGCTGACCCGCAAGCAGATCGACGACTACACCGAGTTCGTCGGCCGTTACGGCGCCAAGGGGCTGGCCTACATCAAGGTCAACGACCCGGGCCAGGGCGTGGAGGGGCTGCAGTCGCCCATCGTCAAGTTCCTCACCGAGGACGCCGTACAGGGTATCCTCGAGCGCACCGGCGCCCAGGCGGGCGATGTGGTCTTCTTCGGCGCCGACCGGGCCAGCGTCGTCAACGACGCCCTCGGCGCGCTGCGGGTGCGTATCGGCCACGACATGGAACTGGTCGAGGACGCCTGGCGCCCGCTGTGGGTGGTCGATTTCCCGATGTTCGAGTACGACGAGAAAGACGGGCGTCTCTACTCCCTGCACCACCCGTTCACCGCACCGTGTGTCCAGGACCCGGCCGAGCTGCAGCAACAGGACGCCGAGGCGCTGGTCTCGCGGGCCTACGACTGCGTGCTCAACGGCGTCGAGCTCGGCGGCGGCTCGATCCGTATCCACGACCCGCAGATGCAGCAAGCGGTCTTTGGGCTTCTGGGTATCGGCGAGGAAGAGGCCCGTTCCAAGTTCGGCTTCCTGCTCGACGCCCTGCAGTACGGCTGCCCGCCCCACGGCGGGATCGCTTTCGGCATGGACCGTCTGGTCATGCTCATGGCCGGGGCGGACTCGATCCGTGAGGTCATGGCCTTCCCCAAGACCCAGACCGCCACCTGCATGCTCACCGAGGCGCCGGCCGAGGTGGGCGAGGCGCAGCTGCGCGAGCTGGGCATCCGCCTGCGGCGGGTCAGCGGCTCCGAGTAGCCGCCCGGCGCCGCGTCAGCCGGCCCACCGGCCGTGGCTGGCGTAGCGCAGGGCGAGGCGCTTGGCCGGCCCGGCGTGGTCGGCCAGGCGCAGCCCAAAGCGGCGCAGAGAGGCCAGGCGCCGGCACGGGGCGCCGAAGAGCCCGTGGATGGCCGTCATCGCCGACTGCATCAGTTGGTTGTCCTGGCGTCGCTCGCGGGCGTAGGCGCTGAGCACCCGCGGGTCGTCCGGTGCGTAGCCCGCCTCGACCGCTGCCGACACGTGGCGGGCCAATGCCCGGGCGTCCCGCAGCCCCAGGTTGACGCCCTGGCCGGCCAGCGGGTGGATGGTGTGCGCGGCATCCCCGATCAGGACCAGGCCCGGCGCCTGGTAGCAGTGGGCGTGCTGCGCCCGGATCGGGAAGTTGGCCCGCTGCACCACCGACTCGATCCCGCCGAGTTCGGCCGGGAAGGCCGCCTCGATGCTCTGGCCCAGCTGCTCCGGCGCCAGCTCGGCGAGTTGCCGAGCCCGGTCCGGGGTGGTGTACCACACCAGCGAAGCCCGCGAGCCGAGCAGTGGCAGGAAGGCTTGCGGTCCCTCGGGCAGGAAACGCTGCCAGGTGATGTCCTGCTGTCCCGGCCGGGTGGTCACCTCGGCGACGACTGCGTGCTGGCGATAGTCGCGGACCGTCACCGGGATCCCCGCCGACTGGCGCAGCCGTGACTGCGCACCGTCGGCGGCGATGACCAGGTTGCCGTGGACCCGGCGGCCGTCATCGAGGCGCACCGTGGCGCCGAAGGGGGCCGGCTCCAGGCGGCTGGTCTCGTTCGGGCAGTACCGGTGGACCGTGCCGGCGTGCTCGAGCACCGACCAGAGCGCGTCCTGGACCAGGTCGTTCTCCACGATGTGCCCGAGGTGATCGGTGTCGGGGCCGAGCTCCCCGGCGGTGAAGGTCAGCCGGGCCGGGCTGTCATCGTCCCAGACCTGCAGCCGCCGGTAGGGGCAGGCGCGGGTGGTGCGGATTGCGTGCCAGGCCCCGAGCTCATCGAGGTAGAGCTCCGAGCCGAGGTTCAGTGCCGAGACCCGGAGGCGGTAGGGGGTGCCGGCGTCGACGGGCTTGGGGCCGGTGGTCTCGATCAGTCCCACCCGCCAGCCGCGGCCGGCGAAGTCGGCGGCCACGGCGGCGCCCACCATGCCACCGCCGACGACCACCACATCGTGGCAAAGCCGGGGCGTGTTCACCTGCGACCTCCCGCATCATGGTTCCCAGCCTGCAATGTAGCCCAGCGCGCGCACGCTGTCAGGCGGGTCCGCCGCGGCGACCGCATTCCGCGGGCTGCCCGAGCGGGTGTCAAAAAAACCGACGAATGGCCGCTCGCGTCTTCATCCGTGCCGGGCGGCGGGGGGCGTGCCAGGCCGCGGCTCAGCCGTCTGTCTGGAAATCTTACAAATCCAGCTCAAGGGCCGGGCATTGCGGCGCGGAGCGCCCGCCGGGCACCGCCTGCAGCGCATTGGCACGGAACCTGCTCAAGCAAGGGAACCTGCACTGGAGCAGTCACCCACACGGAGCAACCCTGCCATGTCGGCGATCCGGACCCCGCGAGAACTCGATACCCTTTGCACCTGCCTGACCAGCGAGGCGCAGTTCCAGAGCATGCAGATGATCCTGGCGCTCAACGCCTCGCCCGGGGCGCTCGCCGCCGAGCGGGCGGCGGTGGTCCGGCTGATCGATTTCGCTGAGCATGTCCAGTGTCGGCTCGACGAGGCGCGCCAGGCCACGCCGCTCGACCCCCGCGGGGCGGTCGCCGCCCTGCTGATGGAGACCCGGGAGCGGCTGCAGCGTAACCACCAGGGACTGGTGGCTGCACGCAAGGTCGTGCTGGTGGACCCCCAGCTGGCGTGGCCGGCCCGCAAGCGGTGGTTCGAGGAGATCGTGCGGGCCGAGACCGAGCACGAGGTCCTCGTTGCCGTGCTCGACGGCGTGCTCTATCTGGTGCGGGACCACGACGCCGGCGTCTCGGTGGCCACCGCCCCGGACGGCGCCGACTGGCAGCAGGCGCAGGCGGTCCTGGCACGCTTCTGAGGGTGCGCGCCCGGCACGGCGAACGCGAGGCGATGGCGGTATAGGTATACTGGGTGGGTTCGATCAAGGACCCATCGCCATGGAGCTGACCTACTACACCGACTACGCCCTGCGCGTGCTCCTCTACGCCGGCGCCCAGGGCGCGCGGCGCGTGACCATGCGCGAGATCGCCGGCGCCTACGGGATCTCTCAGGAGCATCTGCGCAAGGTGGTCCATCGGCTGTCCCGCCACGGCTACCTGCACACCACCCAGGGCCGGTCGGGCGGATTGCAGCTCGCCCGCGAGCCGGCGGAGATCCGCGTCGGCGAGGTGGTGCGCCTGATGGAGGACAGCCTGGAGCTCATCCACTGCGACCGCGGTCCCTGCCCCCTGTGTGGGCACTGCTCGCTCAAACGGGTCCTCAACGGCGCCCGGGACCAATTCATCCAGTACCTGGACGGTTTCACCCTCGAACAGTTGCTTGCCGACCCCGGCACGGCGCAACAGCTGCGGCGCCTGCCCCTCAACGAGACCCCGGCCACCTTCGCCGGGGGCTGATCCACCGCCCGCGGCCGCTCGCCATCGCTGCCGGCCACCGCCGGGCCCCGGTCCCTTGACCGAGGGCAGCCGACTGGGCACTATTCGGTGTACCAAAAATACATCGTTAAGTGAGGGGGTGCCCATGTTCTGCGATCAGTGCGAGCAAGTCCGCCGTCAGGAGGCGTGCAATGTCTCCCCCGGCGTCTGTGGCAAGGATGAGGACTGCCACTCGGCGCAGCAGCTGCTGCTCTACGGCCTCAAGGGGATGGCCGCATACGCCCACCACGCCCGCCGGCTCGGCCGTCACGACCCGGAGGTGGCAGCCTTCATGGAGGAGGCGCTGTTCGCCACCATGACCAACGTCAACTTCGATCTCGAATCGCTGCTCGAGCTCTGCCTGCGCTGCGGGCAGATGAACCTGCGGGTCATGGAGATGCTCGACGCCGCCCATGTCGAGACCTTCGGTCAGCCGCAGCCGGCCACCGTACCCGAGGGTACCCGGGCGGGTCCGGGGATCCTGGTCAGCGGCCACGACCTGCTCGACCTCTACCATCTGCTCCAGCAGGTGGAGGGGACCGACATCCAGGTTTACACCCACGGCGAGATGCTGCCGGCGCACATGTACCCGACGCTCCACCAGCACCCCAACCTGGCCGGTCACTACGGCGGGGCCTGGCAGGAGCAGAAGCGCGAGTTCAAGGCGTTCCCCGGGGCCATCCTGGTTACCACCAACTGTGTCATGCCGCCCGCCGAGCGGTATGCGGAGCGACTGTTCACCACGCGCAGCACGGCGGTCAGCGGCGGCCAGCGCATCACCGACGGCGACTTCACCCCGGTGATCGAGGCGGCGCGTCGCTGCGCGCCCTGTGACGAGGCGATCACGGGCGAATCCACCGTCGGTTTCCACCACACCGTCCTGCTGGAGAACGCCGGCACGCTGCTCGAGGCCTACCAGAACGGTCAGATCAGCCAGTTCTACCTGATCGGCGGCTGCGATGGCGCCCACCGCAGCCGGAATTACTTCAACGACTATGCGGCGGCCACCCCGGCGGACAGCTTCGTGCTGACCCTCGGCTGCGGCAAATTCCGCATCCGCGACCAGTCGTTCGGTACCCACCTGGGCTTCCCGCGGCTGCTCGACATGGGCCAGTGCAACGACGCCTACGGCGCCATCCAGGTGGCTCTGGGCCTGGCCCGGGCGCTCGATTGCAACGTCAACGACCTGCCGCTGACCCTGGTTATCAGCTGGTTCGAGCAAAAGGCGGTGGCGGTGCTGCTGACACTGCTCAGCCTCGACGTGCGGGGGATCACCCTCGGGCCCAACCCGCCGGCCTTCCTCAGCGACAACCTGTTCCGGGCCCTGGCCGAGCGCTACGACCTGCGACTTACCGGCGACACCCCGCAGCTGGACGCGCAGCAGGCGGCCGCCACGGCCTGAGCTGGCGTCACCACCACCACGCAACCAGCCCATCGGCGGCGGAGCCCTGTGGCTCCGCCGTCGCTCCATGCCGGAATCAGCCCGATGCCTTTGAGCGGCTCGCCTGGGCCGTTCGATCCGGCCGCCTAGTTGGGCCGACGCTGGGGCCTGCCATGTGCGGCAGAAAGGCGCACTGCCCTCTTCCGGCTCGGTGATTGCGCTGCATCAATAGCAATGCGAAGCGTTCTCATTTAGATTGCGCCCGTATCCTGCAGGCATCCGAGAGAGGGCATCGATATGACCACCTGGAAACCGGGCCGTTCCCTGATCCTATTGGGGATCTTCGGCTTGGCTGTCAGCTCTGGATGGGCGATGGCCGGCTCTGAGCAGGCGCCGGCAAGCGGCGGCGTCGATCCGGCCCACGCCAAGGTTCTGCCCGAGGTGACCGTCACCACGGGCACCCGCAGCGAGCGGGCGCGGGAGCGAAGTCCGAGCAGTGTGGAAGTCATCGACCGTGAGCAGATCGAGCGCAGCGGCGGCGCCGATCTCGGTGAAGTCCTGCGCCGCGAGTCGAGCCTGTTCGTCAGCCCCGACGGCACCCAGGCAAGCATCCGCGGGGCGCGGCGCGAGGACAACGTGATCCTCATCGATGGCCGCCGGGTCCTCGGCGAGCCCAGCCGGCGCTACGAACTCAACCGCATCCCCACGGGGAGCATCGAGCGCATCGAGATCGTCAAGGGGCCGGGCAGCGTGCTCTACGGCGCCGACGCCCTCGGGGGCGTGATCAATGTCATCACCCGCAAGCCGGAACCCGGTCTCCATGGGGACATCGACGTGCAGGCCGGTGCCCGCACGGAGGATGCCGAGGCGGAGCGTTACCAGGCCGCCCTCGGTCTGCACGGCGGCGGTCTCGACACCCGCTTCCGGATCGACGCCCAGGCCACATCTCGGGCGGCATACAGCGAGACCGCCACGGTGCTGCCAGAGGGGCGACGGGGCATTAAGCCCGACAAGTTTGCGGATTACGACGTCCAAGAACGCTATACCATCGACGAAGACCGCCGGGACGAAGCCGACGTCTACACCCTAGCCGGTACGCTGGAGCACTTCTTCACCGATGACCTGCAGGTTACCCTGCAGGCCGATTACCTGCACGAAGAGCGGGAGCGCGACTACATCAACATCGGACCGACGCAGGTTGATGATGGGAATGACGGCGCGGTGGCGAACATCCCCGCCCGCTGGCTCGATGACAACCAGCGCCTGGGGCTCGCCGCGGCGGCGGACTGGCAGGCCACCGGGACGCTCAACCTCTTCTTCCGCAGCTACCGTAGCGTCTACGAGAAGGAGCGGATCGTCACCAGCGAGCCGTGGACCACGCTGGGCTATTCCGCGGGGGAGCGGCCCAAGGAGCGCGACCGGGACGTGACACTCACGGACTGGCGCCAGGAACTGATCGCCAGCTGGACCCCGGGGCGGGCGCACAGCGTGCAACTCGGTGCCGAGCACCGCGACCACGAGTACGAGGACCACCAGTTGGTCAGCGGCAGCGAAACCCGCTGGGATGCCGCCGCCTTCGCGCAGCACGAGTGGGCGGTTACCGACCGGCTGGATCTGGTCTACGGCGCCCGTTACGACGACAGCAGCCTGGACGACGCCGACAATACCGCGGTCGAAGGCGGTATCGTCTATGCCCTCGCGCCGGCGGCGCGGCTGCGGCTCAATTACGCCCAAGGGTACAGTGTGCCTGCAGCGCGTGATCTTTACGCCGACACGGCGCAGCCCTCCGGGAGGCGCCAGCTCGGTGCCGCCGTTGAGACGTCGGAGAAAGCCCCCCACAACCTCGATCCAGAGCGCAGCGAGAGTGTTGAGATCGGTCTCAGCGGCAGTCTCGGGGCCTTGGGCCCGGTGCGCGAGAGCCGCTACGACCTGGCGGTCTTCCACACTGTCATCGAGGATCGCATCACCCGTGAACGGCGGGGCGAGCCCTATGTCAGTTTCTACAACCTTGACGACGAGGCACGGATTGGCGGCAGCGAGGGCAGCCTCGAGCTGGCCCTGCCAGCCGGGCTGCGGGTGGATCTGGGGGTGACCTGGCTCGACGCCATCGAGCGTGGCGAGCGACACGAGCTGCCCTACGCCCCGGAGTGGAGCGCCCGGGCGGCCCTGGCCGGCGAGCACGGGGAGCGCTTCGGCTGGCGGGCGCGGGTGCAGTACACCGGCTCCCATGTTGATGAGATCGACCCGGATGACCAGCAGGCGCAGGAGGCCTTCACCCAAGTGGATCTGCAGGGCCATTACCGGCCGCCTGCCTGGGAGCAGGTCCGCCTCTACGCCGGCATCGACAACGTCTTCGATACCAGCAACGATACCTCGCTCTACGCCGATCCGGGTCGCTACGCCCGGCTCGGCCTGCGGGCTAGCTTCTGAGGAGGGCTGCGATACCATGCGCAACCGACTGTCCCGGCGCACGCTTGCAGCGGCCACCGCCGTGGGTCTGATGATGGCCATCGGCGGATTGGCGGCCGACGACCGCAAGGCCATCGAACTGAGCGAGGAGGACCGGACGCACTGCCTGGAGCGCATGCGCCTGTACCTGGAGGTGAGCAACGAGATCCTGCGCGCCACGCTCGAGCCGGATATGGAGGCCGCGCGCAGCCACGCCCTGACCGCGGTGCCACATCGTTACCGGGAGGATGACCTGGCGGATGCCGAGGTACCGGCGCGGGGCGCCGGGGCGGACGGTGAAGGCCGCGGCGAGGCGGGCCAGGGCGGGGGCGGCCAGGGCGGGGCCGGGATGGGGCGTTCCGGCCGCCCGGAGCGGATGGAGGCGGCCACGCCGGAGGCGTATCAGGGCATGATGCACCACCAGCACGAGGCCTTTCAGGAGATCGCCCGCGACGCCCGCGAGGTGGCCGATCCGGCCCACACCCAGCGGCAGCTGACCGAGCTCCAGGACAACTGCGTGGCCTGCCACAGCGCCTATCGCTTTGAGTGAGGCGCCCCCGTTGATCAGAAGAGCCGGCCCTGGTGGTCGTCCGGTTTCGGGCGCCTTCGTCGGCTGGGGGCGGGGCGGCGGCTGCCGTGGGCCTGCTGGATGGCATCCGCCTCACGATGGGCGGCAGGGTCTCGGCGGATGGCGCGAAAACGCTCGCGGGCGTGCCGGGCGGCCTGCTGGTGATCCACGACCGGCGCCGGGTAGTCACGGCCGATCCAACACCCCGTGGCCCGCTGCACCGAGGTGGGCATATGCCACGGCTCGTGGAGCCAGCGATCGGGTACGTGGGCCAGCTCCGGCAACCACTGCCGGATGAAGGTGCCCGCAGGGTCCTGCTCCTGGCTCTGCTTGACCGGGTTGTAGATGCGCAGGGTGTTGATCCCCGTCGTCCCGGACTGCATCTGCATCTGGCAGCAGTGGATGCCCACCTCGTAGTCCGTGAATTGTCGCGCCAGGAAGGGCGAGGTCCGTTTCCAGTCCAGCCACAGGTGGTAGCTGGCGAAGGCAACCACCATCGCGCGCATGCGGAAGTTCAGCCAGCCCCGGGCGTTGAGCTGGCGCATGCAGGCATCCACCAGCGGAAACCCGGTGGCGCCGCGGCACCAGGCCTCGAATCGCGCCGGGTCGAACTCTGCCTCGCGGAGCCCGTCGCAGGCGCGCTGCATGTTCTCGTGCTCGAAGCGCGGCTCCGATTCGAGTTTCTGCATGAAGTGGCAATGCCAGTGCAGTCGCTCCTCGAAGCCCTTCAGGGAGCGCAGCCACTGACCGCGTTCGGCGGAGCGGGGTTGCTCGCGCAGCGCCGCGCG
Source organism: Halorhodospira sp. 9621 (assembly GCF_022228055.1). Classification (NCBI taxonomy): domain Bacteria; kingdom Pseudomonadati; phylum Pseudomonadota; class Gammaproteobacteria; order Chromatiales; family Ectothiorhodospiraceae; genus Halorhodospira; species Halorhodospira sp. 9621. The sequence continues at coordinate 13,223 of NZ_JAJNRD010000004.1, read as the reverse complement.
TCGGGCACGGGTGGCGTGGACCACCTCGCGCAGGCTCAGCGTGCCGTGGGCCAGGTGCGGGCTCAGGCGCGAGCTGGCCAGCCAGGCCGGACCAGGGCTGGAGATCCCGCCGGAGTAGTGCTCGGCGCGGTTGGAGAGGAAGTCGAAGAGCACGGTGCGTCCCATGCGCCGCCCTCCGGGCTGCACGCGCATCTCGGGTGGCTCCGGGGCGAGCTCCGGCGTTGGCCACTCGGGGATGGGACCGATGTCCAGGCCGGGCAGGGGCGCAATGGCCTGCGGCGCCCTTGCCCGGGGTGCGCCCATCAGCGCCTCCCACTGATCCGCCCAGCCGTCACGGGAGCGCAGGCCGCGGACCACCCCGTGCTGTCGGTACTCCAGCCAGGGGATGCCGGTAGCTTTGAGGTAGGCGGCAACGCGGCGGTCGCGGGCGTAGGTCCAGCCGTTACCGGTCTCCTGGTGCGCGTGGACGGCGGCGATCGTGTAGTGCTGCTGCAGCTCCGCCAGTACCTCGCAGAGATCCCCGCGGCGGACCACCAGCGGCTGGCCGAGGGTGGCCAGCGCCTTGCGAAGATCCTTCAGGCTCGCCCGCACGAAGTGCCACTGCCGAGCGGAGGCATCGGGCTGGCGCCAGAGCTCCGGCTCCACCACGTACAGAGGCAGGACCACGCCGCGACGTGCGGCCTCGGTGAGCGGGGCGTGATCGTGGATGCGCAGGTCGCGCTTGAACCAAACCAGCTGAACCTCGGTTGCCACGGCACCTCCGCACGGATGTCCTGGGGTGGGGTTGGCCCGGCCGCGCGCGGGCTGCCCGCGATCCCGCTCGACGCTACGGGGCCTGCGCCACTACCTGAACGATGTGGGCCAGGCCGCTGTGGTAGCGCCCCTCCTCGACCCGGCGCTCGATCTCCTGACCGACCAGCAACTCCAGGCCCGGCAACTCGGCGCGCAGGCCCGCCAGGTCCATCATCATCTCCGCCGTCGGTGGTCCGCCGGTGCCGTAGGCCAGCTGCCGCGGGGTATAGGCCTCGAGCAGGAAGAGGCCTCCCGGGCGCAGACCGTTTGCGGCGCGTCGATGCACCTCGCGGCGGATGTCGGGGGGCAGGTGGCCGAAGATCGACACGATCCCCGCCCACGCCTCGGGCTCGATGGGGTGGTTGGCCAGATCCGCGTGGACGGTCTCGATCTCCACGCCGCGCTCAGCCGCGAGCCGGCGTGCCTTTTCCAGCCCCGCGGCAGAGCCGTCCACTGCGGTAACGGCGTGGCCGCGCTCGGCCAGCCAGACCGCGTTGCGCCCCTCGCCCTCGGCCAGGAAGAGCACCGGGCCGTCGGGGATGCGCCAGGCCTCACTGGCGAAGAACGTGTTTGGCTGCGTGCCGTAGGCGTACTCGTCGGGGTCTGCGTAACGTTCGTCCCACATGCTTGCGCTTGCGCCTTTACCGGATCCGTCCATCCGGGACGCTACCCGGGTCGGGACGCGGCGTCCATGGCGCGGTTAATGAGGGCTCCACGACTCACTCTCCCTCGTGCACGGAGTTACGCCGAGCCGTGGCGGACCAACCCACCCCCAACATCGAGTGGCGCTGGGTGCCCGTGGCTTACTTGGGCGATCAAGCGCGGGCCGGGGCCATCGACTGGCTCGACGCGGAGCGCCGCCTCGATGATGCCGCGGCGGCTGTGGATGCCAACACGCAAAAGGCACAGGCAGCCCGTATCGCGCAGGTGCCGCGACTGGTCTACGAGGATCCGGATGGGGAGGTGCGCTCCCTAACCGGTGGTGGTCCCCATGAGGTCCGCCAACTCGAGGAACTCGCCGCCGAAATGCCGTAGCGGGGCCCTCAATGGAACTCAAGGACGCCGCGCCCCCCAGCTTCCTGGGGGCGTCCTGGCTCGTCTAACGGCTCCATGAAGGGGCGGACTGCAGAGCTCAGTGCCGTGTAGACTGACGCAATACTCACTGTTTGCACGGGGAATCCATGGCTCTGTTTCACAAAATCCTGATCGCCAATCGCGGCGAGATCGCCATTCGGGTGATGCGTGCGGCGAATGAGCTTGGCAAGCGTACCGTCGCGATCTACGCCCAGGAGGATAAGCTCGGGCTCCACCGCTTCAAGGCGGACGAGGCCTATCAGATTGGCCAGGGCATGGGGCCGGTCGAGGCCTACCTCTCCATCGACGAGGTCATCCGGGTCGCGAAGATGGCCGGGGCGGACGCCGTTCACCCTGGTTACGGGCTGCTCTCGGAGAACCCTGAGTTGGTCGACGCCTGCGAGCGCGCCGGTATCACCTTTATCGGGCCGCGGGCGGAGACGATGCGCGAGCTTGGGGACAAGGCGAGCGCACGGCGGGTGGCCATCGCTGCCGGTGTTCCGGTGATCCCCGCCTCCGAGGTGCTTGGAGAGGATATGGCGGCTGCCCGGCGCTGGGCGGACGAGATCGGCTACCCGCTGATGCTCAAGGCCTCCTGGGGTGGCGGTGGACGCGGCATGCGACCGATCCACGGCCCCGAAGAGCTGGAAGCGAAAGTCCTGGAGGGGCGGCGCGAGGCGGAAGCGGCCTTCGGCAGTGGCGAAGGGTATCTCGAGAAGGTGATCGAGCGGGCCCGCCACGTCGAGGTGCAGGTGCTGGGCGATACCCACGGCGACCTCTACCACCTCTTCGAGCGCGACTGCACGGTGCAACGGCGCAACCAGAAGGTGGTGGAACGCGCACCGGCGCCGTACCTGACCCCGGAGCAGCGCGCCGAGGTCTGTGAGCTGGGGCTCAAGGTCGCCCGTCATGTGGGTTACCGGAACGCGGGTACGGTCGAGTTCCTCATGGACATGGAGACCGGTGCCTTCCACTTCATTGAGGTCAACCCGCGCATCCAGGTCGAGCACACCGTGACCGAGGAGGTTACGGGGATCGACATCGTCAAGGCGCAGATCCGAATCGCCGAAGGCGAGCACCTGGATACGGCCACGGGCAAGGCCGACCAGGGCGAGATCTGGCTCAACGGTCACGCCATGCAGTGCCGGGTCACCACGGAGGATCCGCAGAACAACTTCATCCCGGATTACGGCCGCATCACGGCCTACCGTTCGGCGACCGGCATGGGGATCCGGCTCGATGGCGGCACGGCCTACGCCGGCGGGGTCATCACCCGCTACTACGACTCGCTGTTGGTGAAGGTAACGGCCTGGGCGCCCACACCGGCGGAGACGATTACGCGGATGGATCGCGCCCTGCGCGAATTCCGCATCCGTGGCGTCTCCACCAACATCCCGTTCGTGGAGAATCTGATCAAGCACCCGGTGTTCCTCGACAACACCTACACCACGCGCTTTATCGATAACACGCCGGAGCTCTTCGCGTTCGACAAGCGCCGGGACCGGGCCACCCGGCTGCTGACCTATCTGGCCGAGATCACCGTCAACGGTCACCCGGAGGTCCTCGATCGGCCCCGGCCGGCGGCTGGGCTGCCCCTGCCGGTGCCGCCCGCCCCGCGGGGTGAGCCGGTGCCGGGCACCCGCAACCTGCTCGATGAGCAGGGGCCGCAGGCCGTCGCCGATTGGTTGGCGGGACGGAAGGAGTTGCTGCTCACCGATACCACCATGCGCGATGCCCACCAGTCGCTGCTGGCAACCCGCATGCGCACCTTCGATATGGCCCGGGTTGCGCCGGCGTATGCGGCCAATCTGCCGCAGCTGTTCAGCGTCGAGTGCTGGGGCGGGGCCACCTTCGATGTCGCCTATCGCTTCCTGCAGGAGTGCCCCTGGCAGCGGCTGCGGCAGATCCGGGAGGCGATGCCGAACGTGATGACGCAGATGCTGCTGCGCGGCTCCAACGGCGTGGGCTACACCAACTATCCGGACAACGTGGTGCGCGCCTTTGTCCACCAGGCCGCCGAGAGCGGCGTCGACGTCTTCCGCGTCTTCGACAGCCTCAACTGGGTCGAGAACATGCGCGAGGCGATGGACGCGGTGCTAGAAAGTGGCAAGGTGTGTGAGGGGACGATCTGCTACACCGGCGATATCCTCGATCCGGGCCGCGCCAAGTACGACCTCAAGTACTACGTGGCGATGGGCAAGGCGCTGCGCGATGCCGGTGCCCACATCCTTGGGGTGAAGGATATGGCCGGGTTGCTCAAGCCGGCGGCGGCGCGGGTGCTGTTCCGGGCGCTCAAGGAGGAGGTGGGGCTGCCGATCCACTTCCACACCCACGACACGAGTGGCATTGCCGGTGCCACCATCCTCGCCGCGGCCGATGCCGGCGTCGATGTGGCCGACGTGGCCATGGATGCCTTCTCGGGCAACACCTCGCAACCGGTCCTGGGCTCCATCGTCGAGGCGCTGCGGCATACGGAGCGGGACACCGGGATCGACATGGCGGATGTCCGTGCCATCTCCAATTACTGGGAGCAGGTGCGGGCCCACTACGCCGCCTTCGAGACCGGCCAGCAGTCACCGTCGTCCGAGGTCTACCTCCACGAGATGCCGGGTGGGCAGTTCACCAACCTCAAGGCGCAGGCCCGCTCGCTGGGGTTGGAGGAGCGCTGGCACGAGGTGGCGCAGGCCTACGCCGACGCGAACGAGATCTTCGGCGATATCGTGAAGGTCACCCCCTCCTCCAAGGTGGTGGGTGATATGGCGCTGATGATGGTGAGCCAGGGCCTGACCCGCGAGCAGGTCGAGGACCCGGCCGTGGAGGTGAGCTTCCCGGATTCGGTCATCGACATGCTGCGCGGCAACCTCGGGCAGCCGCCCGGCGGTTGGCCGCAGGGTATCCAGCAGAAAGTGCTCAAAGGGGAGCAGCCGCTGCAGGATCGCCCCGGCAAGTACCTCGAGCCCCTCGATCTGGAAGCAGCCCGGCAACAGGTCAGCGACGCGCTCGACGGCGCCGAAATCGACGACGAGCACCTCCATGGCTACCTGATGTACCCGAAGGTCTTCACCGAGTACATGCGGCGTCGCGAACGCTTTGGTCCCGTGAGCGCTCTGCCAACGCGCAACTTCTTCTACGGCATGGAGCCGGAGGAGGAGATCAGCGTTGACATCGACCACGGCAAGACCTTGGAGATCCGGCTGATGACCGTCAGCGAGCCGGGTGACGACGGGGAGCGCCGCGTTTTCTTCGAGCTCAACGGCCAGCCCCGGACCGTTCGAGTGGCGGACAGCAAGGCCAAGGCGAACGTGGTGCAGGCCCCCAAGGCCGAGTCGGGCAATCCCGCCCATGTGGGCGCTCCCACGCCCGGTGTGGTGGTCTCGGTGGCCGCAACACCGGGGCAGCATGTCCAGGCCGGTGATCTGCTGCTGACCATTGAGGCGATGAAGATGGAGATGGCGCTGCAAGCCGAGCGCGATGGCGAGATCAAAGCCGTACACGTTCAGCCCGGCAGCCAGATCGAGGCCAAGGACCTGCTGATCGAGTTCGCAGCCTAGGGGGCAGTCAACACCGCGAAGGTCTTCTGGTTGACGGGGCACCAGCCGCTGTCATCGGTGAGGGTCTGGAGTTACCCCGCTGCCGTGGACGGTTTTCGGCTTTCTGGCGTTACCTCGCTACCGAGGACGGTTTTTAGCTGGTTTCGTCGCTGCGTTTCCGGCGGGGCAGGGAGCTGAGGGTACTGCTACACTGCGGGTGGTGTTTGTGTTCGGTTAATGTCTCGCTCTACTCGGTTACCAGGGAGCTAACGAATGTCAAGGATGAGGCGCCGGATGTCCGGTATCGGAGGCGAGGCATGACCGACGAACAGGCCAGTGGACAGGCTGGCTGCGGAGAGAACCAGCTGGGCCCGCTCGCGGCAAGCTCGGCGTGCTACGCCGCTGCCGGCGGGGCTCCACTTCGTGGAGATGCACCGACCCACCCCGCACGCCCGGCGCCGGGGCGCTCTGCCGGCAGCGCGCAACTGCCGTCGAAGCGGGTAGCACTCGTGGGCCGCGCCGATATCCAGTCACGCCTGCTGCGCGAGTTGATCGAGCACAGTGGTGTCTGCCGGGCCGAGTTGATCGAGCCGGCCTCGCTGGACGCGGCCATAGCCGGCGGTGATCGGGATCTGTTCCTGGTTCCGTGGCGCTGCCTTGGAGAAGAGCAGCCTTCGACGTCTACTTGGGAGGCGGCGGGGCTCGCGGCCTGCAGCCGGGTGGCCCTGCTCGATGTCCCCCTTCCGGAGGACGTAGCGCCGCTGCTCGGGTGCCCCGGCCTCGTGGGCGTGTTCACCGCGGATACGTCGCCGGAGATCCTCCTCCGAGGGGTCGATGCCATGCTCGATGGCGAGATCTGGCTGCCGCGCCGCGCGCTCAGCGCCTGGATCGCGGCGGAGCGGTGCCGACCCGCCACAGCGGGGGTGGCATCGGGCGGGGTGCTCGATGCGCTTACGGCCCGCGAGCGTGCGGTGCTCCATGCCCTCGCGGAAGGGGCGCCGAACAAGACCATCGCCCACCGGCTCTGCGTCAGTGTCCATACCGTCAAGGCCCAGCTGAACGCGCTCTACCGCAAGCTGCGGGTCGCCAACCGGGTCGAGGCGGCCATCTGGGCGTGCCGCTGGCTGGACGCCCTACCCGAAAGTCGTAGACCAGAGTCGGATCTCCTACCTTTCTACTAGCGCGCGCCTGGCCGGAGCCGTCCGTGATCTAGACCCTTGGTCGGTACTCCGGCGCAGCCCCGCGCGCTACCTTACCTGGTATCCGGGTTCCGACGGGTGACCTGCAAGGGCGCCTGCCCGCCAGGTAGTGCACCCGGAGACGCCATCGCCGAGGGAGGATGCCCCATGCCCGCGTCCGGCAACGATACGGTGTACCAGGTCACCGCCGCGGAGGTCTGCCTGCTCTGTAAGCCGTGGCTGCAGAACCGGCTGCTGGCGGAGCATCTCGACCAACAGTTGCCCCTTGAGTGCCGGATGGCGGATGACGCTTACCTGGAGCATCTCCTCGATGATGGGGCTGCCCGGCTCCTGCTGCTGGACGTGGCCTCGGGCGCTCACGCCTTGGACCGGGCATCCCGGATGGAAGAGGCCGGTGCCCCGGGGGCGGGGCCCGGTGTGGCGCTGCTGAATGTACCTCCTGGCGTCGAGCTCGGACGCTACCTGGCGCACAGCCGGATCCTGGGCGTCTTCTCGGAGGGTACGGGGCCGGATCAGCTGGTCCGTGGGGTGCAGGCCATGCTCGACGGCGAGCTGTGGTTCCCGCGGGAGGCCTTAAACGAGTATCTGCTGCAGCTGCGCAGGGAGGGGGGTACTCCGGCTGCGGCAACCGCTGCGACGCCCGAGGCGGGTGACGCCGCGGAGCGCGCGCGGCTGGACGGGCTCACCGCCAAGGAGCGCGAGGTCCTGCGTGCGCTGGGCGAGGGTGCGACGAACGAGGCCATCGGGCGGGAGCTGGGCATGAGCGTGTGCACGGTCAAGACGCACCTCTACAGCATCTACCGCAAGCTCGGCGTCGCCAACCGGACGGCCGCGGCCCTGATCGGGTGGCGGTACCTGAGTGGGGCGCGGTCCGGGCAGGGGGCGGGATAGTGTCCGGAAGCCGCCTTCCGCGCTCCGACTCACGCGAGGGATTATCCCCGCCTCCCGGCGATCAGAAAACCTTGCGATGCGGGATGGAGCGAACTCCTACCAATGGCTATCCGGGCCGGGAATACATCATGGAGCTATGGTCGATTCGCGTACGGCTGCCCCGAGGCTAGCCTGACTCGGACGCCAGCGAGCCGGTTCGGCGGCGCGCGCGGCGCAGGAGCGTACCGCGGCGGGATCCCGGCAACGGGTCCCTGAGCGGTCCATCAGGCAACTCAACATTCGTGTTGATGTAAAAGGGGATCAAGTCATGAAGAAAATTGCAGCGGGTGCAACCACGCTTGTGGCTCTCGGGATGGCCCTTCCGGCTGCGGCGGAGGACGCGGTGGTCGATATCGATGTGACAGTCGAGGAGATCGCGGTCCTCGACGTCATTACTCCACAAGGCTCGATGGTCATCGACGATGACTCGGATACGTTCATGGGCAAACCCTCGTCCGAGGGTAGCGTGTTCAGTGGCAGCGACCTCGCTGTCATTCGTCTTTCGACCAACTACGAGGTGAACGCGATCCAGGTCGATTTCGACCGTCAGAGTGGGTTTCGGCAGCCGGATTCCGCTACCTATTTCGGTGTAGCTAAGGGCAATAACACTGATAATACGCTCGGAGTCTGGCCCCAGATCGCGAACTGGGATATAGAGAACCAAGACATTCCTGGCGGCGGGGGCGCTATGACCTCGCACGGTGGAGATGACCAGCCCCTTACCCATAATAATAATGGTGCACCTTTCGGGAACGGTGAGCACTACTTCGCCCTCGGTGTCTCGACCAATTGGGACCGGACGCTTGATGACGATGACGAGCCACTGTTTGCTGCGCCGGATACTTACAATATCGAGCTCACGGCGACCGTGGTCCCGGATTGATGCCGTTGCGGGTGTCCGCGATGGATGTCGCACCATTGCGGTAACGGAGCGGCGGCCCTGCCGGGCCGCCGCTCGCAGGATGAGGGGAGGCGGAGGGCGGTGCCATGGAGTCTCGAGCAAGAATGGGGGTCGGACTGCTCCTGGCGATAGGGCTGTCGCCCTGCGCGCAGGCGCAGCACTCGGAAAGCGCCCAGATCGTGGAGGTGGCGGTGACGGTCGAGGACGTTGCGGTGCTGGAGGTCGGCGAGACGAGTGGCTCGATCCTGATATCCGATAACCTGCGAACGGGCTGGCTACCGGACCCCGCCGCGGACGAGCCGGGGCAGATTCGCCTTGCGACGAACTTCTGCGTGGATGCGATCCGGATTGACTTCCCGCGTAGCGACGCGTTCCGCGATACCGGTGGTGATTTCTTCGGCGAGGCCCTTGGCATCGGTACAGGCCATACCATCGGCGTGGTGCCGGTTGCCGCTGTCCCGGACCCTGCCGGGGGCGGTGTCAATTTCCAGGCCTTCGGGGGAACGAGCCAGCTTTTTGGCGTGTCGCCCGAAGCGCCGCTGCGGGGTGGGGCCGACACCCCGTTCGAGGTGAACGGTCACGCTGCTACGGGCGGTAACTTCTGCGCCGGCATCCACGATGTCTATCTCAGCGTGGTCGGCAAGTGGGACGTGACCCTGCCGAACGAGCCGACGTTCGCTGACCCCGATACCTACAGGATCGAGCTGACCGCGACGATCCTGCCCTGATGGCGACACCGCTCGCCGCTCGCTTGACGTGAGGAGATAACAACGTGTTCCGGATGCCCCGCATGCTGGCTGCGGCAGCGCTGGCGGCCGCCCTGATCGGTCCCGGCATTGACCCGGCCTCGGCCCAGCAAAATCTCACGGTGCGGCCGATGAAGGTGGAGGCCGACATCCCAGCGAACCGGACCTCCCGGGTGACGCTACGGGTTCAGAACCACCACGCGACCCAGGCGGAGACGCTGCGCCTCGAGGTGGTGGACCTGGCCCAGAGAAAGGATGGCCGGCTGAGCATTGTTGACGGGACACGGCGCGAGACGCTCGGCGAGCTCGCGCGCCAGGCCTCCAGCCGGGACTGGATCGAGCTGCCGTCCGATACGGTGGTCGTCGAGCCCGAGACGGTGGCGGAGATCCCTGCCCTGCTCCGGGTCCCGCCCGATGCGCGCGGCGCCTACGTCTCGGCCATCCGGGTGCTGACCGAGGCGCCGCCGACGCCTGAGCGCGGCGAGGAGCAGGACCAGCAGGGTTTTTTCGCGGTGAGCTTCGGCTTCCTGATTCCCTTGCTCACCGAGATCGAGGGCCGCCCCGTGCGCCAGGATGTCGGGCTTAGCGACGTGTCCATGCGCTTCGACGACGGCCGCGATGCGGACGGCAACGAGATCGGCGAGCCGACCACCCGCGTGGCCTTCGCCATCGACAACCGGGGGCGTACCCACTCCAGCGTGCAAGGCGACCTGCGGGTGGAGAGGCGCGTCGGGGATAGCTGGCGCCTGGTTACGCGCACGGAGCTCGCTCGGAGGAACGTCCTGCCCGGTGCGAGTCTGGAGCTCGCCCGGGACCTGGAGCGGCGCCTGCCCTCGGGCGAGTACCGTCTGGTCGGCGAGATCGCGGTGGACGGGCGGCGCGAGCCACGCCTCGTCAAGGAGATCGACTTCGAGGGAGACCCGGACACGGACTCGGTGGCGTATGACACGGCGCTCCGTCTGGAGCCCGCCTCCATCGACCTGGGCGTGGTCCCCGGTGCCACGCGAGCCGAGACGGTGGCGGTGACGAACCCGGCCGACAGGCCGGTGACCGTGGAGGCTGCAGTGCGCACGCCGGAGGCGCTGCGGGGTGTAGCGATGGGCGACCTGATGGGGGATCAGCTCTCCGCTGCGCCTTGGGTGCAGATGCGCCCGGAACGCTTCACGATCCGCCCGGACGGCCAGCGCACCATCCGTGTGATGAGCCGGGTCCCGAGGGAGGGCGTGGAGCAGGCGAACTACTATGCGGATATCGTCCTCGAGGGCCGGTACGCGGATGGGCAGAGCGCCGGGCAGACTCGCTCGATGCTTCGCCTGCAACACGAGGCGGTGGAGCCGGTGGTGGAGGCCTCGATCGGCCGTATCGGTGTCGCTCTCGGCGATGAGCCGTCGAGCGCGGTCGTGCAGTCGAGGCTCACGAATACGGGCAGTGTCCATCTCGAGCCGGCCGCCGGTGTCGAGCTGATCAGCGGGACCGGCCGGATTGTCGTTCGCTCGGACCTTGTCGGTGAGGCGGGGGTCCTGCTCCCGCTGGGGGTGCGCGATCTCGGCGGCACGCTGGACCTGTCCTCGGTGGAGCCGGGCGAGTACACCCTGCGCATTACCTCCTACCAGGGTGGGACACGGATCGCGCAGGAGTCGGTCGCCGTCCACATCGGCGACGTCGCTGATGGCGGCGAGCGGGAGCTGATGGTCACGGGCGGATCGGGCGCAGCAGCGCGGGCGGAGTGAAGACGGGGGTGCCGACGCGGCTTGCTCCGCAGGCGGCGGAGCGGTGAGCGCGGTTTGCGCGCACGCTTGGGGGGAGTGGATGATCAAGGGGGTTCTTCGTCACGTTGTGCTCGGCACTGCCGTGTGGATCAGCCTGCCGTTCGCCATGGCGGAGCAGGACGAGATCCTGATCAGCAATGTTTTCGTGGATGCCCGCCTGCGCATGGCCCTGGAGGATGTCAGCGCCCAGGCGGGCGTGAACATCATCGCCGATCCCACCGTCAGCGGGCTGGTCACGGTTGAGCTCGACGAGGTCAGCGTCGACAAGGCCCTGGAGCTCTTGCTCGCAGGGTCGGATTACCAGGTCTATCGGCATCCCGACTATTACCTGGTTTTCAGCCCCGATGAGTCGTCGGCGATCTTCCCCTCGGTCTCCGAGACGCGGCTCATCCGGCTTGATCATAAAAGAGCGGAGGAGGCGCGGGCGATGTTGCCCAACGCGCTTCAGCGCTACGCGCGGGTGGGTCGCGAGTCCAACATGCTGGCGATCACGGCGCCGGTCTCGCTCCTGGAGCAGATCGTGGCGGAGCTCGGGGTCATTGATACCCCGGGGGGTGAGCAGACCCGCTTTGTGGGGCTGGAGCACATCAGGGCGGGGTCGGCTCGCGACTTGCTGCCGCCGCGGCTGCAGCGATACGTGCGGGTGGACGACGAGCGGAACACAGTCGCGGTAACGGCCCCGGCGGGACCGCTTGAGCGGATCCTTGGGCAGCTGGACGAGCTCGATACGCCCGGGCTCACCGTGGACCTTGACCTTCCTGCATCGGGGGGTACGGAGCTGGTCAAGCTAGGGCACGTTTCTGCAGGGACGGCGATGGACCTGTTGCCGGAGGCGCTGCACGCCTATGTGCGCCCGAACGCGGAGTCCAACACCCTGGCGGTCTCCGCGCCGGCGCAGATACGCGCCGGGATCCTGGCAGATCTCGCCGCGATCGACGTACCGCGCCACCATGTGATGCTCGACGCGCGGGTCGTAGTGCTCGAGCGCGGGGATCTGCTCGACTTTGGCGTCAACTGGGACTTCCCCACCGCCACTGCGGGCACGTTCATCGACGACGAGACGAGCCCGAGCTGGCCCTGGGGGCTGCGCATCGGGTTCACGCCGGGGCGTGAGTTCACCAACGCCCTGGCCATGACGCTCAATATGCTGACCCAGAATGAGGAGGCCACCATCGTCTCCACCCCCCAGGTGTTGGCCCAGGACGGCAAGGAGGCGGAGATCAGTGTCGTCACCGAGGAGTGGTTCGAGATAACCACGGATGCGACGACCTTCGCGCGCGCGCAGCTGGAGCAGATCGAGACCGGAACCGTCCTCGCGATCACGCCACAGGTCGGATCGAACGGCGAGCTGACCCTGGACATGGATATCGAGGTCAGCGATGTGGTCGGGCGGGGGGCGTCGAACCTGCCGGTGGTCAGCCGCCGCACTGCGCACAGTACGGTGCAGGTCGAGAACGGGGGGACGGCGGCCGTGGCAGGCTTGGTGGATACGCGCTCGCGGTTTACGCGAACCGGCGTTCCGGGGGTTGGTAGGCTGCCGCTGCTCGGACGCGCCTTCCGCAGTGATCAACTCGACCACGAGGCGCGGCAGGTGGCCGTCTTTGTGACCGCCACCCTCGTCGAGGAGTCGGATCGGTTGTTCAGCGACGGACGCCGCGAGCTGCCGCCGGTAGAGGTTATCGATGAGGACGAGTTCCGGGATGCGCTGGCAGCGGCCCTCAGCCGGCTGGAGACCGGGGCGAGGAGAGACGAATGACCAGGGCAGAGGCGAGCAGTCGGCGTCGGCCGCGCCTGCTGCTGCTTGCGCTTCTGGTCGTCCTGGGGTTGAGCGGCTGCGCGACCACAGAGCGGGGCGTGGCCATGAGCCGGGAGGCGGTGACGCCGATCACGGTTGGCCAGGCTACTCCGGTAGGTGCCGATGAGCTGGCGGAGGCGATGCTCCGGGCAGGATTCGATCGGGACCAAATCCTTGATATCGGCCCAGCGATACGGAACGCCCTGGCAACATCGGGCGGGGCGCAGGTGCGGGATGACAGTAGCGTGGAGGCGCTTTTCGCGGTTCACTCTGGCCGGCTCTATGTGACGAGCCGCAGTCGGGGCAACTTCATTCAGGAGCTGCCCGGGGCAAGTGCCGCCAACGGCGGCGGTTGATCCTGGGGCGGGGCATCGATGATGGTCTGGTCTTGCGCGCGGCCATCGGAGGCCGGACCGCCGGACAGCGCGCTTGGCTGCGACCCTGACAGCCCAGGGCGCCGTCGGTTTCTGACCGGCGCTACCGCCGA